>NZ_JBMQUD010000089.1:0-134784 GCF_057359045.1 Adhaeribacter sp. | reverse complement strand
GACTAATCACTAACAACTAACTACTAAAAACTACCTTCCGAAGAACACATCTACTTTGTCTTCGCGGGTACCATCTTCCAAAGGGTATTCTTTCCGCATCGGGTGGTAGGTCATGTCTTCCACGTTTAAAATGCGAATCAAATTCGGATGACCTTCGAACTGAATCCCGTAAAAATCAAAAGCCTCACGCTCCATCCAGTTGGCGGTGGCGTAAAGCTTCGTGGCGGTTGGTACCGTCGGGTCTTCAATCGGGAAGAATATTTTAATGCGTAAGCGCACGTTGTGTACCAGGCTGTGCACGTGGTAAATCATGCCCAGCTCCTGACCTTTATTTTCCGGGTAATGAATGCCGCACATGGTAGTGAGGAAATTCATTTTCAGGGTTGCATCGTGGTATAAATGCGTTAAAAGCGGAATAATCTGGTCGCGGGTAGTCGTAATGGTTAACAAACCATACGGCTCGTGCGCATCAAAAATGGCCTCGCCAAACTTCGCGGTAATATTTTCTAAAACTTGTTCGTTGGTTAACCCTTGCTCGGCCATGAATTATTTAATGTTGTAAGAAGCTAATAGTTCCTGGTACTCCGGTGAGTTCCGGCGACGTAACGATTCAGATTTGGCTAATTCCTGTACCTGCATTAAACCATCCAGTACCTGCTCCGGGCGCGGTGGGCACCCTGGAATATACACATCTACGGGAATAATGCGGTCAATGCCCTGTAACACACTGTACGTATCAAAAATACCACCACTGCTGGCACAGGCGCCCATGGCAATTACCCAGCGGGGTTCGGCCATTTGCTCATACACCTGCTTTACAATCGGAGCCATTTTTTTTGCAATAGTTCCCATTACCATGAGCAAATCGGCCTGGCGGGGCGAGAAACTGGGGCGTTCGGAACCAAAGCGGGCAATATCGTAATGGGCACCCATGGTAGCCATGTATTCAATACCGCAGCAGGAAGTAGCAAAGGGCAAAGGCCAAAGCGAATTACTACGGGCAATACCAACTACTTTTTCCAAAGAGGTAGCAAAAAAGCCCGCTCCTTCTACGCCAGCCGGCGCTTCTACCGTTTTTATAGTACTCATATATTAAGTGTCTATTTAGAAGTTAAGAATAAAAATTATCCTAAATTCTTAACATAGCTATAATCTTAAAAGTTTATTCAGGACTAAGTATTTAGGCCGGGATTACTCCCATTTTAAAATGCCTTTCTTAATCACGTAGTAAAATCCTAGCATCAGCATGGCCATGAATACAATCATCTGAATAAAGCCATCCATACCCAAACCCCGGAAGTTTACCGCCCACGGGTACAGGAAAATAACCTCAACATCAAATATTACAAAAAGTATGGCGGTCATGAAGTATTTGTAAGAAACCGGGGTACGGGCGTTGCCGACCGATTCTACGCCGCATTCCCAGGCCGCATCTTTTACTTTAGAGTGGCGTTTGGGGCCAATTAAGTGGGTAACCACAATGGCAAATAAAACAAAGCCTAAAGCGGCGGCAAATTGTATTAATATCGGTAAATAATCAGATGGTAATTGCAGTCCTTCGGTCGTTTCCATTTTGTGTCTGCTGTTGTTTTAAAATTTGGTGCGAAATTAGGTAATTTTTAGTGATATTCAAAAATAACGTTGGCTCAATTAAAATAGTCTGTTTGATTAATTTTGAATTCTATCGTTGCCGCACTTACCCCAAACTGCCTGAAGATAGCTGATAAGCTGTCCGTAAGAAAGCATTATATAATTTAGTGTGTTAACTACCTGATAATGATTTATGTTTTTCAATCATACGAATGCGTATGCAGGCATTGCTCTTTATTGCCGGGTTCTTCCAACTGAATAGTGGCATGTGCAATATTAAATTTATGAAAAAGGTCGTCGTGAATGCGGGGCAGCAGATTTTCCTGCTGTTCTCTGGTAAGCACCAGATGCGCGGTAAGGGAGGTATCGGTTGTACTTAATGCCCAAACGTGCAGGTCGTGCACTTCCTGTACACCCTGTAATGAACTTAAATACTCCCGGATGGCTTTTAAATCAATGCCCTGGGGAACGCCATCGAGTGATAAACGCAGCGATTCTTTCAGTAAACCCCAGGTGCTCGCAATTATTACCAGAATAATCACCAAACTCATAACCGAATCGGCCCAATACCAGCCGGTGTACATAATAATCAGTCCCGAAATTACTACGCCCAAAGAGACCAAAGCATCGGCGGCCATGTGCAAATACGCGCCTTTTACATTAATATCATGATCTTTGTCTTTTAAGAAAAGTAAGGCCGTTAACGTATTTATTACAATGCCTATGCCAGATACGATGGTTATCCATTGGCCGTTTACTTCTTTTGTTTCGCCAAACCGGCTAATAGCTTCCCAGCCAATAGCCCCAACTGCAACCAGTAATAAAATTGCATTAAACAAAGAAGCTAAAGTGGTAGACTTGGCATAGCCAAAGGTAAAGCGGACGTTGGGTTTTTTCTGAGCTATCTTTATGGCCGAAAGGGCTAATATCAAACTAATTACATCGCTTAAGTTATGGCCGGCATCGGAGAGCAGGGCCAATGAATTAAGCCATAAACCAGCGCCTGCCTCAATAATTACAAATACAATATTTAATAAAATGCCAATAACAAAGGCTTTGGTTAAATTTGTGGGCACAGAATGATGGTGGTGGGCGTGATCGTGGTGCGCGTGCGACATGTTATAATAAACTTAAAGCAAGTCGTTAGGTTAAGTAAGTACTTAGCTTAACGAGGTAATATTTTATTTGTTTGCCCACCTTAAGCTTTATCGGGCTGGTTGGGCATGGCTTTGGTTTAAAGGCTGGTTAGCCAAGCTAACCAACGGCTTTGGTTAGCTTGGTAGGTAAACCGGGTTTAAGTAAAATTAAGATTACATACATTATAAATGAATAATTATTTAAAAATTATAGGGCTTTTTATTTTAACACTTTTTTTGCCAACGGCCTTAAGGGCCGCCAATATGCAAAATATTGGGGTGCCCTATATCCAGAATTACAGTAAAAGTGCTTACCTGGCCGACAATAAAAACTGGTCGGTGGCTAAAGATAAAAACGGCATCATGTACTTTGGTAACTCCGATGGGTTATTAGCTTTTGATGGCCGCTACTGGAATCTTTACTCCTTGCCTAACCGGCAAATTGTAAGAGCAGTTGCCGCCGACGATCAGGGCCGTATTTATACGGGCGGTTTCAGTGAATTTGGCTACTGGGCGTATAATGCGGTCGGCAGGTTTACTTATAATTCGCTGGTTAATTTAGTGCCCCCCAATTTACGACCCACCGACGAAATCTGGAAAATATACACCGACGGCGAACGTATATTATTTCAGTCGTTTGGTTCGGTTTTTATTTACGAGAAGGGAAAAATAAAAGTAATAAGGGCAACCGATTTAACCAATAATAAGCCTTTTCTGTTTTTATTTAAGGCGGGCAATCGTTTTTTTATAGAAGTTATAGGCGAAGGGCTGTACGAACTCAAGAACGACTTGTTAAGTTTTATACCGGCCAGTAAAATATTGGGCAACTCCGGGGTGCTTTCTGTTTTACCTTATCCGGGTAACAAATACTTGATTGGTACGGCCAAAAACGGACTTTTTCTGTACGACGGCGGCACCATAATACCCTGGCAAAACCAAGCCGACGATTTCCTGAAAACCTATCAGCTAAATAACGGCTCACTTATTTTAAACAAATATTTTGCGTATGGTACTATCTTAAACGGGGTAATTATTCTGGACGAATCCGGGGCGGTGGTGCAACGCATAAACAAAGCGAGCGGCTTGCAAAACAATACGGTTTTAGGATTATACACCGACAACGAACAAAACCTTTGGGCCGCCCTGGACAACGGCATCGACCGGATAGAAGTAAATTCGCCATTATATTTTTATTTTGACAAAACGGGTAAATTTGGTACCGTTTACGCCAGCCTGGTACACCAGAATAAAATTTACCTGGGTACCAATCAAGGCTTATTCTATAGCGAGTGGCCCGATAGTAACAGCCGGGCTTTCCATGCCTTTAATTTTAGCTTGGTGCCGGGGTCGCAGGGGCAGGTCTGGAGTTTATCGGTACAAGACGGTCAGTTGCTTTGTGGCCACAACGAAGGTACGTACCTGGTTACTGAAGGTGCCCTGCAAAAAATATCCGATGTAAAAGGCGGTTGGACGATTAAAAAATTAAATTCCGACCCAAATTATTTAATCCAGGGTACTTACAACGGGTTGGTTATTTATAAAAAAGATGCTGCCGGAAAATGGGTTTTCGGGCATAAAGTGGCCGGGTTTAATGAGCCCTCTTTGTACGTAGAGCAAGACAAAAACGGGTATATTTGGGTAAGCCATGCCTACAAAGGTTTATATAAACTTACCCTTACCCCCGATTTAACTAAAATAAAAGCAACGGCCACTTACGGCCAAAAAAACGGCTTACCCAGTAACTATAACATTAATATTTTTAACCTCGAAGACCGGATTATTTTTTCTACGAAGAACGGATTTTATGTACACGATGAAATTAGTAACCGTTTTTACCCGTACCAGCAATTAAATAATAAGCTAGGTACATTTGCCTCGGCCAACAAAATAATTAAGGCTGCCGATAAAAAATATTGGTTTATAAACCACGGTAAAGTAGCCCTGGCCGACTTGTCTAAAGCCGGTCAGGTAAAAATTAATACTACGCCTTTCGATATTCTGAACAACCGGATGGTGCAGTTTTATGAAAATATCAGCCGCATAAACCCCCAAATATACCTGATTAGCGTAGACGAAGGTTTTGTACTATACCACGCCAATACCCAAAACCAAGGACAAAATGCGCTGCCCAAGGTTTTAATCCGGAAAGTCGAAAATATTACCGCTACTAATGCCTTGCTCAGCGAAAACGGAAAAGCCGCTATCGCGCTGCCGTATAACAAAAATAATATCCGGATTACCTATGCCTTGCCTTATTACAAACAGGCTAATGTAAAATATAGCTATTTTTTGAAAGGTCACTCCAAGCAATGGTCGGGCTGGAGTACCGAAACCAGTAAAGACTTTACCAATCTGGGCTACGGCGATTACCAGTTTTTAGTAAAAGCCCGCATTAACCGTAATACCGTATCGGAGGTTACCATACTTGCTTTTACCATTATAACCCCTTGGTACGCCACAGTTTGGGCTTATATCGGATATTTTATTGTGCTGTTATTTATACTATTAGTTGGTAAGTATTTATATGAACGCAAGTTACAGCGCGACCAGGAAAAAATTCAGCAGAAACTGGAAAGAGAAAAAGAAGAATTTTTGCGGCAAGAGGCCATGCTGAACGAACAAAAAATTGTGCGGCTTAAAAACGAACAATTGCAAGCCGATTTAGCCAGTAAAAGCCGGGAGTTGGCAAACTCGGCGCTTAATATTGTTTATAAAAATGAACTTCTCCAAAATATTCAGGAAGAAATAATCCAATTAAAAGATGCTGCGGGTAAAAAGATACCCACCGACCAGTTGCGCAAAATACAGCGGGTTATAGACGAAGGCAAGAGCGATGAACGCGATTGGGATTTGCTAGAAACCAGCTTTAACGAAGCCCACGAAAACTACTTTAAAAAGCTACGCACAGGCTACCCGGAACTAACACCCAACGACCTTAAATTGTGTGCTTATCTGCGCATGAATATGAGTAGTAAAGAAATTGCTTCGCTGCTTAATATTACGGTGCGGGGAGTAGAAATCCGGCGGTACCGCCTGCGCAAGAAGCTTAATTTAGCGCATGATAAAAATTTAGTTGAGTTCTTACTGGAACTTTAGCCCATTTTTGCACTACATCATTACCTCTCATAGCTGTTTTAGGACTTTCTCACGGGTGTTTTTTGTCTGAAAAATCTTAAACGTTTTGTTTAATTCTTTTAAAATAGTTTAATGTTTCTTTTCTCAGGTTGTTATAATTAAAAAATTTTTAATAACCAGATTTTTGATGTAGCAATGTAGTGTTCAGAATTTCGGATTTGGGGGTATAAGGATAAATATTTGTTCATAAAATGTTAATCATCCCCAATCAATATGATGAAAAGATCCCTACTATTATTGTTTTGCCTGTTTACTGTTAACCTGCTCTTTGCGCAGGAAAATATTACCGTAACAGGTAAAGTTACCGATGCTACTTCCGGCGAAACGCTGCCGGGCACAACGGTGCAAGTAAAAGGAACCACGTCTGGTAGTGTTACCGATGTTAATGGTATATATACTGTATCGGCACCAGCTTCCGGAACCCTTATTTTTACCTTTTTGGGTTATCAAACGCAGGAAGTAGCTATAAATAACCGTACCACTATAAATGTAAATCTGGCTGTTGATGCAAAGTCATTAGAGGAAGTAGTGGTTGTGGGTTATGGCGTGCAGCGAAAAAGAGATCTTACCGGTTCTATTACTTCGGTAAGCGGCGACGAGGTGGCCCGGCAGCCCAACGTGAATCCTTTATCTTCTTTGCAAGGGAAAGTGGCGGGTTTAACCGTTGTAAACAGCGGCCAGGCGGGAGCCAGCCCCACCGTTCGGATACGCGGGGTAAACAGCACCAATAACACCAACCCCCTTTATGTGGTAGACGGTGTTTTTCAAACCAATATAGACTACCTGAACCCAGCCGATATTGAAAGTATAGAAGTACTGCGGGACCCTTCTTCAATTGCCATTTTTGGTTTGCAGGGCGGTAACGGGGTTATTATTGTAACTACCCGGCGCGCCAACAAAGGCGAAACGCGGGTTAACTTTCAGAGCACAGTGGGGGTACAGCGCGTTCAGAAAAAGATTGACGTGGTTGATGCCGCTGGTTTTAGAAATTTATATAATGCCCAGTTAACAAATTTAGGCGCCGCTCCTTTTGATTATACTAACTATACGGGTAACACCAATTGGCAGGATTTAATATTTCAGGATGCTATAATAACCACCAATAGCCTGAGTATTTCTAACAGCGGCGAAAAAACCTCGACGCTCCTTAACCTGGGCTATAACGAGCAGGATGGTGTTTTGAAATACGATAACTACAAAAAGTTTATTGCCCGTTTAAACCAGGAAATCCGGATTACCGATAACATTAAAGTTGGTGGCGATCTTACCGGTTTTCATTGGAAACAACAACCTGCGGCTGCCGGCCTGAATAATGCGTTGTGGGCAGCGCCCATTGTACCGGTACAAGCCGGCGATGGTTTATATTATAGCATGCCTTCTTTTCAAAGAGCGCAGGTGGGCAACCCCATTGCCAATTTAAACCGCAATAACGGCACCTCTATTAATAATGGCTACCGGGTAGTAGGAAGTATTTTTGCCGAAGTTAAAATATTAAAAGATTTTACCTTCAGAAGCTCGGCTTACACCGACTTGGGTTTTAATAATTCGCGGGGTTATACGCCGTTGGCCAACCGGTTTATTAATTTAGGAGAAGGCACGGCTGCAACCGACACTACTTTTGATCGATCTATTCGTACCAGTGTTAACCAGTCGCAGCAGCAGTTCCGCAAGTTTCAGCAGGACCACACTTTAACCTACAACAAAACCTTCAAGGAAAAACACACAGTAACCGCCCTGGTCGGTTTTACTACTTTGTTTAACGGCAGTACCAGTGTTTCGGGTAGTCGCCGCGACACCACCCTAGTTATTCCCCGCGATCCTAATTTCTGGTACCTGAACATTGCCGATGCTTCTATGCCCCTGGCAAATGGCGGTAGTGGCGGTGAAGAATCGTATATGTCTTTCTTAGGCCGCTTAAATTACTCATTCAACGGTAAATATTTAATAAATGCCACTTTCCGTAGAGATGGTAGTTCTAAGTTTGCCCCTGGCAACCGGTGGGGTAATTTTGGTAGTGTTGGTTTAGGTTGGGTTGTTAGCGACGAAAGTTTCTTCAGTGGCGTTAAAGCATTGGACTTTTTAAAATTACGGGCTGCCTGGGGTACCGTAGGTAGCGGCTTGGGTTTCCCGGCTAACTTGTATCGGCCTGGCTTAGTTACTTCCGATAGAGCTGTGTTTGGTGACAATGTAAATACTTCTG
Source organism: Adhaeribacter sp. (assembly GCF_057359045.1). Lineage (NCBI taxonomy): Bacteria > Pseudomonadati > Bacteroidota > Cytophagia > Cytophagales > Hymenobacteraceae > Adhaeribacter > Adhaeribacter sp. The sequence continues at coordinate 126,723 of NZ_JBMQUD010000089.1, read as the reverse complement.
TTAGACCGGCATACGTGCCCGACCCAAATTTGCATTGGGAAGTAGTGCGGGGTATTGATGTGGGAGTTGATTTACGCGCATTAAATAACCGGTTTAACGCTGAAATTACCTTTTACGATCGTACCACCAAAGATATTTTAACTTCTTTAACTTTACCGGGTACCGCCGGTAATTACACTTTCCGGACCAATTTAGGTAATATTAGTAACCGCGGTATTGAGGTAACTACCGGCTGGAACGACCAGATAGGTACGGATTTTAGCTATAGTATTGCGCCTAATTTTAGCTATAACAAAAATAAGGTAGAGTCTATTGGGCCTAACCTGGAGTTCGAAATTTTAGGTAATAGTGGCGTTAACGTTACCCGGACCGGACAATCTATCGGGTATTTTTACGGGTACAAGCAAGCAGGAATTTACCAGTCTACGGCCGATTTAGACCGCTTGCCTAGTTTCACGAATTCTTTGCCCGGCGACATCGCTTACGAAGACATAAACGGCGATGGTGTAATTTCACCCGCTGACCGCACCTACCTAGGAACGCCTTTCCCGACCTGGAATTTTGGCAGCACCTTTTCGGCTAATTACAAAAATTTTGATGCCCTCATAGATGTACAAGGCGTGGCCGGTAATAAAGTTTATACCCAACGCCGTACGGCCAACTTTGCTACGCTTAACTACGAAACCAACCGGTTAAACGCCTGGAAAGGCGGCGGAACTTCCAACATAGAGCCAATTTTGGATAATACCCGCGGCAACAATTACTTGTTCAGCAATTACTTTTTAGAGCCCGGCGATTATTTCCGTTTTCGTACGCTGCAGGTAGGTTATACTTTCCGGAATATAAATAAAGTAGGGGTTAAACAACTGCGTCTATCGCTTAGTGGACAGAATGTGGCTACTTTCAGTAAAACCTCGGGCTATACTCCCGAAGCTTCTTTATCCGATCCTATTGCTGGTGGGGCGGATAATGGACTTTATCCGGTTCCGGCTGTTTATTCTTTCGGCCTTAATGCAACCTTTTAAATCAAAATATTAATTGATTCAATCATGAAATTTATTCACTATATATATAGCTTAAAAGTCATTCATGTAATGATTTTAACGGCTGTTTTCGCTCTGGCTTCTTGTAAAGACGATTTTTTAGACCGTGAGCCCCAAGGGCAATATACTCAGGATGATTATCCGTATCCCGGCGGTTCCGGACCATACGATCAGTATTTATTTAGTGCTTATTCTACCCTGCGTGATTTTAATGTGCATAGCCAGTCGTTTATTGCCATAACCAGCATCCGCAGCGACGATGCGGATAAAGGCAGCACACCCGGTGATGGTGGCGCCAACGCTATCGACATGGATAACTTCCCGGTTACCGTTAATAACGGCTTTGCCAATGCTATGTGGGTAGGCTACTTTAGTTTAATAAACAAAGCAAATATTGCTCTGGACCAAATTGCTAATAATGCGGCCATTGTTGCTACGCCGGAAGTTAAGGTGCAATCTGAGGCTGAGGCCAGGTTTATTCGGGCTTATGCTTATTTTATGTTGGTTCGGGTATATGGTAGAGTTCCTTTAATTGATAAGATCTTTGCTGATCCCGCTGCCCAGTCTAATGTGCCGCAAAGTTCTCCGGCCCAGATTTATGCCTTTATTGAAAGTGATTTGCAGTTCGCTGCAGCAAATTTACCCGCTAATTGGCCTGCTCAGTTTGTGGGGCGGGCTACTTCGGGGGCGGCCAATGGTTTGTTGGCTAAGGTTTATTTAACCCAACAAAAGTGGAGCCAGGCAATGGCGGCTGCTAATCTGGTTATTACCTCTGGCCAGTATAATCTTTCTACTTCTTACGACCGGATATTCCGGGAAGAAGGCGAAAACAGCCCCGAATCAGTATTTGAGGTACAGGCTACTGCCAGCCCAGCTTTTCCTAGCGATAATGGGGTGCAATACGCCCAAATTCAGGGTATAAGGGGCTCGGGTACCTGGGATTTAGGGTGGGGCTGGAATACGCCTAGCACTGCTCTGGAAGCAGCATATGAACCTAACGACCCACGTAAAAACAGAACCATTTTATATACCAGCACCACTACCAGCCCTACCGAAGGCTTAACCATTTACGGCGAAAAAACCCCGATCGGCTTGCCTAATCCGCGGTACAACCAGAAAGTATATTCTAACCCGGCGCGCCGGGCCGCAGTAAGTAACCGCTTTGGCTACTGGATGAATGTAAGAATTTTACGTTACGCCGATGTGGTTTTAATGTATGCTGAAGCAGCCAACGAAATGGGCAATACCACCGAAGCGCTGGATAAACTGGAAATGGTCCGGGCCCGCGCCAGAGCTGGTAACAATGCCATTTTGCCCCGGGTTACTACTACTAACCAAGGCGAATTACGTGAAGCTATCCGCCGCGAAAGAAGGGTAGAACTGGCCATGGAGCACGACCGGTTTTTTGATTTGGTACGCTGGGGAATTGCGGGACAGGTGCTGCGGGCAGCCGGTAAAACAAACTTTAATGAGGCCCGCGATATATTATTGCCCATACCGCAAACCCAGATCGATTTAAGCAAAGGCGTTCTTACGCAAAATCCTGGTTATTAATATTTTTTAAAGAGATACAAAAATGAAGTTCCCGAAATTATATAACAAATACCTGGCTGTAGGCCTGGCACTAACGGCATTTACTTTGTCGGGTTGCGAGTACGATGGTAACCCCAATAATTTGCCTGATGTTAGCCCCGCTGATTATGAAGGAAAAATAGATGGCTACGGCAGTTCCGACGAAATTTTCCCCAATAACCTGGTAGCGTACTGGTCATTCGACGATACCAAAAACGAGCTAAAAAGTGGCACTGCGCCTACCTCCTCTTTAAATGATTCTTATGCAAATAATGGTGTAAGAGGTAAAGCATTAAACCTGAATGGGGGCTGGCTGTATTATGCTAACCAGTTCGAAAGCTTTAAAACCAGTAAGTTAAAGAGCTTTACCATTAGTCATTGGGTGCAAATTTTGAATAACGGTTCTAAAAGAACCATGACTTTCCAATTGGCCCGGCCAGGTATCTTTAATGGTAATATTAACCTGGCCTTGAATACTAATGCTAACCCCGCTTCCAATACCGATATTCTGCGTATTCAGCCAACCTTTTCTACGGTTGGCGGCGGTACCCAAGATAACCTTAATAACAATTTATCACCCAAAATAGGTGCTGAAAAGTGGACCCATATTGTAATTACCTATGATGGTGCCACCGGTATATTTAATATCTGGGGCGATGGCATTAAGATTGGTGGTTTTCCTAACCGAGGCGTGGGCAATAACCTTTTTAATGCTTATGAACCCAGCGAAGTAATTATTGGGGCTAACTACAACAGCATACCCGGCAAACAGGTAAATACCGACACCAATTTCGCACCCATGACCGGTCGTCTGGATGAAATTCGGGTTTACGACATTGCCCTGCCCGATGCCCACATCAGGAGTTTGTATAATCTTGGTTTAGCCAATAAATAAGTGCCTGAACGGGTAAACCGACCGTGTTTTTGTAACAACCACAGTCGGTTTACCCGCTTTACCTATTATAATTCCCGTACCGGCAAATGATGAAACTAAAACGTAGCAGTAGGATAGGATTGAAGATGCGTTATGCTTATACCGGATTATTATCTCTGTGCTTTTTGGTTGGGATACTTGGCTGTAAAAAAAATACAGATATTACCCCAACTGATACTTCTTTATCTTTTACAGTTAACGGTCTTTACAACGGGAGCCTAAATTATACAGGCCTGAATAGCAAGCCTGTTGTTACTATTAACTTTACTGAGGCCATATATCCCAGCAGCATTCCCGATGGGGTAAAGCTTACCGTTGATGGTGGTATTTTGGTGCCAGTTGAGTTTACATTGCAGAATGAAAACAAAACTATATTAATATCGCCGCGCGACAACTTAACAGCTTTTACCAACTATAAATTAAATATTACTAATAGCTTAAAATCGGCAAGCGGCGGCCGGCTTATTAACCCGGTATCTATTAGTTTAGCAACTGGCCTCGACGACACCGATAAATTTCCCCGCATTTCTGACGAAGAGTTGCTGACCCTGGTGCAGCGTCAAACGTTTAAATATTTCTATGATTTTGGCCATCCGGTTAGCGGCTTAGCCCGCGAAAGAAATACCTCCGGCAATACTGTTACCACGGGCGGGTCCGGATTTGGCATAATGGCTTTAATAACCGGGGTGCACCGGGGCTTTATTACCCGGGAGCAAGGTTTAGCCCGGCTGCAGCTCATTGTAGATTTTCTGCAAAACAAAGCGGAACGATTTCATGGGGCATATCCGCACTGGCTTAATGGCAATACGGGAGCAGTTATTCCGTTTAGTGCCAACGACAACGGTGCCGACTTGGTAGAAACTGCTTTTCTGATGCAGGGATTGTTAACTGCCCGCCACTATTTTAATGCCAATAATACTCCAGAAACTGCTTTAAGAACCAATATTACGACAATTTATAATGCAGTAGAGTGGGATTGGTTCCGGAAAGATAATGGTAACACGTTGTACTGGCACTGGAGCCCTGATTTTAATTGGGAAAAGAATTTGCCCATCCGCGGCTGGAATGAGAGCCTGATTACCTACGTACTGGCAGCAGCCTCACCCACGCATACCATCTCCAAAGCTGTTTATGACAATGGTTGGGCTGGCAACGGTGCAATGCGCAATGGCAATACCTACTATGGCATTCAACTGCCTTTGGGTCCCGCCCAGGGCGGACCCTTATTTTTTGAACATTATTCTTTTCTGGGTCTTAACCCCATGGGTTTAACCGATGCTTATGCCAATTACGAAACACAAACCCGGGCTCACACCTTAATTAATTACAACTACTGCAAAGCTAATCCCAATAAATTTTACGGGTACAGCGAAAACTGCTGGGGCTTAACGGCCAGCGATATTCAAAATGGTTATACCGCCAGTTCGCCCACCAACGATCGGGGTTACATTGCGCCCACAGCGGCCCTTTCATCATTTCCTTATACGCCCGTAGAGTCTATGCAGGCGCTTAAGTTCTTTTACTATAAAATCGGCGATAAAATCTGGCAGGAGTACGGCTTTGTCGATGCCTTTTCTTTGCAGGAAAAATGGTTTGCCAATTCCTATTTAGCCATTGACCAGGGGCCCATCATTATCATGATCGAAAATTACCGGTCGGGCTTGCTGTGGGATTTATTTATGAGCGCACCCGAAGTACAAATTGGTTTAAAAAAGCTAGGCTTTACGAGCCCTAAAATTAATTAGGCGGGCAGTTACTAAGTTAAACTTAAATCTAGAACATGAAACCAAGCAAATATTTACAATTTATTATTCTATTAACATTAAGCTTTTTAAGTTGTAGCCGGCCTGCCGAAAATTCTTCCGGCACCGGCACTAATAAAGCTGCCCAACTCAGCGAAGATAAATTATTAACGCTGGTACAAAAGCAAACTTTTAATTATTTCTGGGATGGTGCCGAACCCAATTCTGGCTTAGCCCGCGAACGCTACCACGTAGATGGCGTTTATCCCCAAAACGACAAGCATATTGTTACCTCGGGTGGGGGCGGTTTTGGTGTAATGGCCATTTTGGTGGGCATGGAACGGAAATTTATTACCAGGGAGCAGGGCAGGGCCCGGCTACAAAAAATTATTTCTTTCCTGGAAAAAGCTGATCGTTTTCATGGGGCTTATCCGCATTGGTGGAACGGCGAAACCGGCAAGGTAAAACCCTTTAGTAAAAAAGACGATGGCGGCGATTTGGTGGAAACTTCTTTTATGGCCCAGGGCTTATTATGTGTGCGGCAATATTTTAAAGATGGCAACGCGGAAGAAAAACAATTAGCTGCCCGGGCCGACCAGCTATGGAAAGACATAGATTTTAACTGGTACCGGAAAGATAACGAAAATGTGTTGTACTGGCATTGGAGCCCCAATTACGGTTGGGACATGAATTTTGCGGTGCGAGGCTACAACGAATGCCTGATTATGTATGTGCTGGCGGCGGCTTCGCCTACCCACGGGGTGCCGGCCGAAGTTTACCACCAAGGCTGGGCCGAGAATAGTAAAATTGTTTCGCCTTCCGAAGCTTTTGGCTATAAACTACAACTAAAGCACCAAGGTACGCAAAAAAATGGCGGACCGCTTTTCTGGGCGCATTACTCTTACCTGGGTTTAGACCCGCGGGGCTTAAAAGATAAGTACGCCGACTACTGGGAAGAAAATAAAAACCAAACCCTGATTAATTACACCTGGTGTGCGCAGAACCCCAAGAAATACGAAGGTTATGGACCCAATAACTGGGGACTTACCGCCAGCTATTCGGTAAAGGGGTACTCGGCCCACGGACCCGACGAAGAGCGGGATCTGGGGGTAATCTCCCCAACAGCCGCTTTGTCTTCAATGCCCTATACCCCGGAGCAATCTATGCGGGCCATGAAATATTGGTATAATAACCTGAATGACAAAGTTTGGGGACCGTATGGCTTTTATGATGCCTTTAGCCAAACCGATAACTGGTACCCCAAAAAATACCTCGCCATCGATCAAGGCCCGATTGTGGTTATGATGGAAAACTACCGTAGCGGCTTGCTGTGGAATTTATTTATGAGCGCACCCGAAATACAAGTCGGCCTGAGAAAACTTAGCTTCCAAAGTCCGCATCTTAAATAATTTAGTCTGCAACAGGTTAAATAAAATAGCCAACAAAAGCCAATATACCAAGTTTAGGCAGCTTGCTTTGGCGCATATAAACCAAACCGGTTTGCCGGTAAAGAATTAATGCCATGTATAAATTATTCTTTTTAATTATTTTATCTCTGGGGCTAGGATGTACGCGCGTCGCTAAGCAGTCCGGAAATACTTCTGCCAATAACCCATCGGATACCACGGCCAGTTTGCCGGCAATAAATCAAACCAAAAATCCCGAAATGGATATGTTTGTAAATGATTTGCTGGCAAAAATGACTTTGGAAGAAAAAATCGGGCAGCTTAATTTATTGGCTGTGGGGTTTGATGTAACGGGTCCGGTGGTAAGCAAAAATGTAGATGAGAATATTAGGCAAGGCAAGGTGGGGGGCGTTTTTAATACCTTTACACCGGTGGCCGCTCGTAAATTGCAGGAGTTTGCGATAAATAATACCCGCCTTAAAATTCCCTTGTTGTTTGGGTACGATGTGGTACACGGCCACCGCACTATTTTCCCGATTCCACTGGGTTTATCTACCAGTTGGGATATGGCCTTGATTCAGAAAAGTGCCCGGATTGCCGCCGAAGAAGCCTCGGCGGACGGCCTGAATTGGGTTTTCTCGCCAATGGTTGATATTGCCCGCGACCCTCGCTGGGGCCGCATTGCCGAAGGTGCCGGCGAAGATGCCTGGTACGGCGCCCAGGTGGCGAAAGCCATGGTTAAGGGTTACCAAGGCGAAGATCTAGCGCAGGCCAATACCGTGATGGCCTGTTTAAAGCATTTTGCCTTGTACGGTGCCGCTGAAGCCGGTCGTGATTACGGAACCACGGATATGAGTTTGCCGCGCATGTACAACGAATATTTGCCCCCGTATAAAGCCGCCGTTGATGTGGGCGTAGGTAGCGTTATGACCTCTTTTAACGAAATTAACGGGATGCCAGCCACCGCCAATAAATGGCTAATGACTGATCTTTTACGGAATGCCTGGAAATTTAATGGTTTGGTGGTAACCGATTATACTGCCATAAACGAAATGGTGCCGCACGGATTAGGAACCGAAGCCCAGGTAGGCGAATTGGCCCTAAAAGCCGGCGTGGATATGGACATGGTAGGAGAAGTTTTTATAAAACACTTGGGCCAGTCGGTGAAACAAGGTAAAGTTACCGTAGCCGAAATAGACCAGGCGTGCCGGCGTATTTTAGAAGCCAAATACAAATTAGGCTTGTTTCAGGACCCCTATCGCTACACCAACGAAAATCGGGCTGCCACTACCATCATGAAACCGGAATTTATTTCGGCTGCCCGCGATATGGCCCGCAAAAGCATGGTTCTGCTTAAAAATAAAAACCAGGTGTTGCCGCTAAAGCAATCTGGTTCCATTGCGCTTATTGGGCCTTTGGCAAAGCGCCAGCGCGACCTGATTGGCAATTGGAGTGCCGCCGGCGACTGGAAACAAGCCATCTCGTTAGAACAAGGCATCCGGAACGTAGCAGGTAATAAAGTAAAAATAAACTATGCCCACGGCGCCAATATTGCCGATGATGACCAAATGATTAAACGGTTAAATGCGCACGGCGGCAATCTGGAAATCGACAATCGCTCGCCGGAAACACTGTTGCAGGAAGCTGTGAAGGTAGCCCGCGCCTCCGACGTAATTGTGGCGGTGGTCGGCGAATCACAGGGTATGACCGGCGAGGCCGCCAGTCGGGCCGATATTACTTTGCCGGGCCAACAACTAGAATTATTAAAAGCCCTGAAGAAAACCGGTAAACCTTTGGTAGTGGTGCTCATGAATGGCCGCCCGCTGGCTTTGCCGTGGGAAGCCGAAAATGCCGATGCCATTCTGGAGACTTGGTTTGCCGGTACACAGGCCGGTAATGCCATTGCTGATGTGTTATTTGGTTATTATAATCCGTCGGGCAAACTAACTACTACTTTTCCGCAGGTAGTGGGGCAGGTGCCTTTGTTTTATAACCACAAAAATACCGGTCGGCCGTTTGGCAGCGATTTGCTGGATAAATATAAATCGCGGTACCTCGATGTAACCAACGAACCGCTTTTTCCATTTGGCTTTGGGTTAAGTTATACCACCTTTAGCTACGGTAAACCCCAGATTAACAAAACCACTATCCGTTCCGGTGAGCCACTTACCGTAAATGTAGAAGTGAAAAACACCGGAAATTACGAGGGCGAAGAAGTGGTGCAGTTGTACATTCAGGATTTGGTAGGTTCCATTACCCGGCCGGTAAAAGAGCTGAAAGGTTTTCAGAAAATTGCCTTGAAAAAAGGCGAAGCCAAAACGGTTACTTTTTCCATAACTCCTGACGATTTAAAGTTTTACAACCAAGAACTGGCTTATGTACTAGAGCCCGGCGACTTTAAGATATTTATTGGTTCTAACTCCCGCGATGTGCAGGAACTGGTTTTTACCGTGCAGTAAAAAGCATAAAAGTACATTATTGGTAGTGGTTTGTAAATTGCTCACAGTACATGTTAGCCAATATTGTTTACCGGTAGCAATAATGGCTAAGTACTTTTTTAGCAGGGCAAAGTAGTGGGAAGCAATACTGCTGCCCGCAGAATTTTAAATTAATAATTACGTATGAAATCCCGATTATCTTCTTTTTATAAATATTTTTTTATTCAGGGCTTAAGCTTACTGGCGCTTTCCCTGATTATTTACGCTTGCAATACGCCACCCCGTACTTCTGTTGCCGAAAAGCCTTTTGAACGGGTGGTAGTTGATAAAGACCCACCCGTAACGCCGCTTTCGCCGGAAGAAAGTATGCAGAAAATTCAGTTGCCACCAGGTTACCGGGTAGAACTGGTAGCTGCCGAGCCCATGGTGCAGGAACCGGTGGGCATGGCTTGGGACGGCAACGGCCGCTTATATGTAGTAGAAATGAACACCTACATGAAGGATTCCAAAGCTACCGGCCAGTTCGAACCGCTCAGCCGCATTAAACTACTGGAAGATACCGACGGCGACGGTAAAATGGATAAATCTTCCATATTCATCGACAGCCTGCTTTTGCCCCGCACCGTGTTGCCCATTGGCGATGAGTTGCTGGTTACGATTACCAATATTCAGCATATTTATAGCTACCGCGATACAAACGGCGATGGCAAAGCCGACCAAAAGAAAATTGTTTTTAAGAATGATGCCATTGATCTGCGCAACGTAGAACACCAGAATGGCGGCATGCTCTGGAACCTGGACAACTGGATTTACCCTACCCGCGATAAATTCCGGTACAAATACCAGAACGGTGGTTTAGTGGCGGATACCATGATCGATAACATGACCGGCCAATGGGGAATTACTGCGGATAATTACGGCCGCTTGTTTTTTTCTGAAGCTGGTCCGGGTTTGCCCGCGGTGCAAATACAGCAAATGCCGGCTTACGGCGCTCTAAATTTTAAAGACCAATACGCCCCAGAATTTATGATTCCGTGGCCCATTATTGGTAACCTCGATGCCCAGGGCGGTCCGGCTGCGCTGCGCCCCGAAGACAATACCCTCAACCGCTTTACCTCGGGCGCTGGCCAATCTATTTTCCGCGGCGACCGGCTGCCGGCCGATATGCAAGGCGATTATTTTATTCCGGAACCGGTAGGCCGCATTATTAAACGGGGCCGCGTTACGAATCAGGACGGCAAAATAATTCTGAAAGACGTTTACGAGAAAAAAGACTGGCTCGCCTCCGCCGATTTTAATTTCCGGCCCATGAACACCTACACCGGCCCAGATGGTACTTTTTATATTGTAGATATGTACCACGGCATTATTCAGGAGAGCGAATGGAGCGGACCGGGTACCTATTTGGGCAAAATAATCGAAGAAAAAGGATTATATAAAAACCGGGGTATGGGCCGCATTTACCGCGTAGTGCACGAAAATATTAAACCCGATAAAACCCAGCCTAATATGTTAAATGAGACGGCTGCTAAACTGGTTACTTATTTAGACCATCCCAACGGCTGGTGGCGCGACAATGCCCAACTCTTGCTGGTGGTGCGCAACGACCAATCGGTAGTATCGGATTTAAAGAAAATAGCCCGCGGCGAAAAAGGCCCTTTAAGAAACAAACCCAGCCACCTGGCCCGCATTCATGCCCTCTGGACCTTAGAAGGATTAAATGCGATGGATAAACCGTTGCTATTTCAGGCCCTGGCCGATGCGGAACCCCAAATTAGAAAAACCGCCGTTTGGATCAGCGAAATGTATTTGAAACAAAACGATGCAGAAGTGCTGGAAAAACTGAAAGCCCTGCAAAACGATGCGAGCCCGGATGTGCGGGTGCAACTGAGTTTATCGCTGCGGACGCACAAAACGCCGGCAACCCAGGCTTTGCTAACCAGTTTATTAGCGGCTAACCCAGATAACGAGGTAATGCAGTTGTCTTACAAAACGCATCAGCAAACCTTAAAAACGATTGCCGAAGAACAGGAAAGAATTAAAAATATTAGTCCTCAAGAAAGAGAATTGGTGACAAAAGGGGCGGTTATATTCAAGCAACTTTGCTCTAACTGCCACGGTTCCGATGGCAAAGGCCGCATTATTGCCGGTGCTCCCATGATGGCGCCACCTTTGTATAAATCGCCGCGCCTGAGTGATCCCGATAAAATTGTACCCATCGAAATAATGCTGCACGGCTTAAAAGGCCCCATCGACGGAAAAACTTATCCGGATGTAATGCCATCTATGGCCGGCCAAAGCGACGAGTGGATTGCCTCGGTACTGAGCTATGTGCGGAATAGCAGCGAGTTGGGCAACAATGCCTCGGTTATTACCCCGGAAGAAGTTAAGAAAGTACGGGCGAGCATTAAACAGCTTACCCCCGGCGGCGAAACCATGCAGAAACTGGAAGTACACAAAGGCTACCGCAATACCAAACGTAACTTCGTAGAATAAAAGTAGCCAATAAACAGGTATTATCCCCAACATAAGCCGGAAACTCCCCTCCTAAGATTAGGAGGGGGTAGGGGTGGTTGATTTACTTAATATATCCATTCCGGGTACTGCCAATATAATCTTGGGTTAATTTTTAAACCATGCCAAATGCATAAAAAAATATTAGTACTGTTCTTTTTTTGGGTATTTACAGGTGCCAGTCTACAGGCGCAAGCGCCAACCTTTACCAATTCCGTCGGGCTGGAATTTGTTTTGATTCAGCCGGGCAGCATGGTAGTCGGCAAATTTGAACCGGCGGTTAGCCGGCTCAAAAACAAGCCTGCTAACCGGAGAACTTTACCCGAAGCAGCGTATGTCAAAGCCGACGAAATGGCCCGGCAGGCAGCCCAGCCGGGTTTTAAAGTTACGCTGGATAAACCGTATTACATTGGCAAATTTGAAGTGACCCAAGGGCAATGGGATAGAGTAATGGGCGATAATCCATCCTTTTTTAAAGGCGATAAAGTTGCAGATGATGCCTCCAAACACCCCGTAGAAAATATTACCTGGCAGGACACCCAGAAATTTATTCAAAGAATGAATAAACTAGACCCAACGCACCGCTACCGGTTACCCACCGAATTTGAGTGGGAGTATGCCGCCCGAGCTGGAGCCCAAGGTGATATTCCGTGGCCGGACGCCCGCGCCATGGCCGTGCTGGGCGGCACTACCACCAGTGCCATCGGGCAAAAACAACCCAATGCCTGGGGCCTCTACGACATGCTAGGCAACGTATGGGAATGGGTGCAGGATTACTACAACGAAAAAATATTCCCCGATCCGGTACCCCCGCGCTCGGGCAAAGAACACGTTCTAAAAGGCGCTTCCTTTACCGGCGATTCTAAAAATGCCACCTACATGACCCACGCCGCCGGCCCTGGCAATGGCTACGATATTGGTTTCCGGTTGGTAATGGAGATGAAGTAAGCAACTTTTAGCTTTTAGTAATTGGCGGTTAGCCCTTAGCTTTAAAATTCTACTATGGTGCAAGTTTAGCGAAGCGTAACTTGTGCCTAACCATAACAGGAAATTTTCAACTTCCGGAAGTCAGAGACTTCCTCGTTAAATACAAACCAGTCAGAGACTGGCATGAGTGAAAAAGTGAGCAACTTTTTACTTACAACTTTTAACTTATTACTAAATAGCCTTTGAAACTACTCCTGAACTTACTTATACTTTTGCTGCTAACCAATTGTACCGTAGCCCAGATTCCGGCCGGCTATAAAAAAATATTTAACGGCAAGAATTTAAAAGGCTGGCACATTAGTCGCACCACGCATCAGGGCACTACCCCGAGCGTGCGGGTAGAAGATGGCGCGATTGTACTTACCCAGCAGCCATTCGGGCAAGGCGGCGTGTTGTTATCAAATAAAAAATACAAGAATTTTGAATTGTACCTTGAAGCTAAAATTGATTCCTTTACCAACGGCGGTATTTTTATTCGCTCCTCCGAAAGCGGCATTGCTTACCAGATTGAACTGGATGATGCTGCCAACAGTACGGGTAATTTATTAGGCGAGCGGATGCCGGTAAGTAAACCCATGCGCGCCACCGAACGGGCAAAAGTATGGCGGCCCAACGATTGGAATTCCTTTCGCATCCGCATGGTAGGCGATATTCCGCACATTACCCTTTGGATTAATGGCGTGCAGATGTGGGATGTTACCCAACTCAAAAACGATTTTACCGCCGGCGCAACCACCGGTATGATTGGCTTGCAATCGCATTGGACTACTTTGTTCTCGCCGGCCGAAGTAAGCTGGAATATTCTGGATTCCTGGGCTCCCGGTGCCGTGCATCGCTTCCGGAATATTGCGGTTATAGAACTGCCCGCCGATTTGAAAGAATAATTATTGTGTTTCCGGCAGCAGAACACCCAGGTAGTTTAGAAATTAATTTATAAAGAACTTACATGAAAAACGGTATCTTAATTTTCATTGGATTAATATTATTTGCTGCGTCGGCAAAGGCCCAGGATTTGTCGCGTTACCAACACGAAGTATTTATTGCGGCAGGCGACACATTATCTTACCGGATTTTGTATCCGGAAAATTATGATCCAAACCAAAAATATCCTTTACTCTTGTTCCTGCACGGACGCGGTGAATCCGGGCGAGATAACCAGAAACAATTGGCTTATGCCGGCCCGCTTTTCTTACAAGATTCCGTAAGGAGCCGTTTCCCGGCCATTGTGGTATTTCCACAGTGCCCCGCCAATAGTTACTGGGCCAATGTAAATATTCAGACCGACCAAACCGGTAAAAGACATTTTACTTTTGTAAAAGGCGGAGATCCTACCAAAGCCATGCGGGCCTTGCTGGGCCTGACCGATAAGTTGGTGAAAATGCCTGCGGTAAAAAAAGATCAGATTTATATTGGTGGCTTATCTATGGGCGGTATGGGTACTTTTGAAATGCTGCGCCGGAAACCAAAATTATTTGCTGCCGCTTTTGCCATTTGCGGCGGCGACAATATTGCCAACGTTAAGAAGTACCGCAAAATACCGCTGTGGGTGTTCCACGGTGCCAAAGACGATGTAGTGCCGGTAGCTAAATCCGAAGTAGTAGTAAAAGCTTTAGAAGAAAAAGGTGCGCCGGTAAAATTTACGGTTTACCCCAACGCCAACCACAACAGTTGGACCCCAGCCCTGGCCGAACCAACTTTACTGCCCTGGCTATTTTCTAACCATAAATAAATCTGGTTTTAAAAATTTAAGCTTTAAAAACTTATAAAGTAGCTATAGGTAGGAATACAAGCCGAAAGTAATAGTTTGCCTTAAGGAAATACAAATGAGTTAATTAATCTTTGGCTAGTAAACGGCGGTCGGCTAAAGCATTACCGCATTTAGGGCAAACACCGGCTAAATTACTTTCGCTGCCGTTGCATTTAGAAGGGCAATAAAAGTTCATGGCCTGGGCTCCGCTTCGCTCGAATTTAGCGGTAATATTTTGCTTGTCTACCGTAAAGTTTATAATTACCGAACTGTGTTCTATGCCATTAGTGGGCAGGTTAAAATGCGTATTAAAAGTAGCTGATAATTGTTGCGTATGCACGGTCCGGTCACCATCGCGCAAAATAGCCAGTCCCGTAACTCCCTTCAGGTTAATGGGCTTTTCACTTACATCTAATAAATAAATGGTATACTGCGTTTTTTTATCAACGAGTTCTATATGGTAATCGCCGGCCGATTTTACTGTACCACCGTTGTGGGATTTATGGGCGTGCGTTGTTTTATCGTGTTGGGCAGAAGTGGCTCCGGCAAACCAAAATAGAAGCGCCAGCGATAATAGAAAACTTTTTAATTTTAAAGGATTCATACAAGTAAAGGTTTTATCATATTTTAAGTTTACGTAAGAAAACAAATAACGAACGTGTTGTCTCTCTTCTAAAAATAGGAAATATTTTAGAATACGCCAAAGCAACTAAGGAAAAATAAAATATTTATTTATACGTAACTGGCTGATTTAATTATATTTAAATTAAATATTGTAAAAATATAATATTTAAATTTTCAGGAAAGTTAAGTCCTCTTTATTTTCTGCCAAAACAGGTTCGGCCTTTTGTTAAGCCTACATAAATTTTGATATAAATGAATACCAAGCAGGCCAAAAATACGCTGGTTACTTCCCGCCAATTAGTTATGAAATAGAAATTACATGAACTAAACTAAGAGCATGTTTAAATTTTATTAAATGATTAATAAAGAGATATAAAATTTCCTATTTCTACCATTAATCTCCGTCGTTCTACTAAATTTAAACATACTCTAATAAAACACTGGTGTTTAAAGTATAATAGAAAATATTCAGGCTAAAGGTGAGGAGAAATATTGGTGAAAATCTGTAGCGAAGCGGGTTATAATGCTTTTTTTACCAGAAAATAAATAAATAGCCGGGCAAAGTTAGAAATACTTAGATAAGCGCATCTAGCGAAGTACGGGAAATAGCACTTTGCTTGTAATCGCTTACCGAAATGCCGGTAACTTTTTTAAATTGGTTAGACAGGTGTTGTAAGCTGCTATAATTTAATTCGTAAGCAATTTCGCTTAAGGTTAGCTGGTTATAACTAATCAGTTCTTTTACCTTTTCAATCTTCAGCCGGATTAAATATTTTTCGATGGTGGTGTGTTCCTGCCGCGAAAAGATTTTGCTCAGTTGCGGATAAGGAATATTTAATTTATCGGCGAGATAAGCCGAGGTAGTTAAATTAGCCGGTTGCGTTGGGAGTTGCGCCAGGTATTGAATAAGTAAGTTTTTTATTTTTTCGGTTAGTTGTTTTTCGCGGTCGTAAATTAGTTCAAAACCTTCCTGCTGTAAAACGTCATTTATTCTGTCCAGGTCTAGGTGGGGTTGCGGCTGGGTAAGCGTGGCTTCGCCTAGTTTTACTTCCTGTAACGGCAAGCCTTCTTGGGTAAGCACCCGCTCCACCGTGCTAATGCAACGGGGGCAAACCATATTTTTTATATATAAATGAAGATTATCCATTTGCTAGAAGTTTAATATAAATATTTACCGGCGCAACCATTTCTGGCCAATAAAGTTGATGGCCGGTATAATACCTAAAACTGTACCAGAGATCAACAAAAATATTACCAGAATACACCAGAAAAGCCGGCCAAAAAAACCTTCGGTCATGCCAAATAAATAAACAATCAGGGCCGTAGAAATAAAAAAGCTAATCAGAAATATAACGAGCAAATCGCGCGGTAAGCCTCTTTTGGTAAAGTTTATTTTTTTGTTTTTAGATGCTGATTTTCTGATTGCCGGTTTTCTCTTTTTCCCCATATAATTGTTTTGGTCTGCGGCCAATGCCTTAAGCAAGTAAAAGTAATAAGTTTACCGGAACTGGTTATTCCTTTTTATTTAGCTTACAGCCGGCATAAACTTAAATTTAAAGCCTTGCGTAAACTACCGATACGGCAGCTTTAAAATTATTATCGTTAAATTATAAATAAACTTAAAGCTACCCGACACGCAAAAATTATTTAACAAAAAAACTATGAAACTACTTTCAGAAAAAATAAAAATTACGGCTTTTATGTTTTTGCTGAGCTTAACCCTGGGAACGACCGCGTGCAGCACCGGCACCGGCGAAGGCCAAACCAACGTAGAAGAAAGCGACGGCAAAGATAAAAACCCGAACGAACACAACGAAACGGCCACCCAGCCCATGCCTAAAGATACCGCCAGCGCTGATAATGCTTACGACCGGGCCGATACCGACAAAGGAATTGTAGATAAAGATAATGACGGCCAGGCCGACCAGTAAACTTAAACCAGTTAAAGCGTTTATACCTGTTTTATTAACAGCAAAAAAGCCACTCCAGCGAGTGGCTTTTTTGCTGTTATGTGTACGCCAGTAGGTAAAACCGTACAAATTTATAAAAGTTGCTAATGATTAGAATCTATTCATTAAGCCGGGTATAATATTTTTTATAATTGATTATCAAATGATTGGTATGAATATATGGAAATATTATATAGAGTTGTACTATATGGCATTATAGTTGTATTTGCCCGGGCCTGAACTGTTAGTCAATCTAAAACTATGAAAACCCATTTATGTTTAACGCTCTTTTCGCTGCTGCTTTTGCTGGTAAGCTGCGAAAAATCTACCGTAGAGCCGGAAGCGCCTATACCACAGGCCAATGCCTTTGCCGGGCAAATATTAGGGCAGCCCACATCGTATAAAGCCGGCGAGAACAATTTCGAGAATCGAACCCGCAGTTGGAGCAGCGGTTCACAATCGTACGCCGAACTGGGTTTAGGTACTACCGACCCGCAAACCACCCAAACCGAACTGGTCATAAACTCTAAATCTATTGATGGCCAACTCACCGCCGATAAGTTTAAAGCATTATTTGCGGTTGGACCGAAATCGGCCGAAGGCAATTATCTTGGCTTTCACGTTTTATTCCGGGTGCCCGGTAATCTTTATTCTTCGGTAGGCGGGGAGCAACCTAACAATTTTCTGGAAGTTACCCAACTGGAACAGCTCGCTCACGACGAAGTAAATAATAAATTTAAGTTTAAAGTAACCTTAAAGATTAACTGCAACTTATACCAATACGCCAACCCCAACCAGTTTGTAGGGAAAATAGAAAATGGCCAAATGGTTTGTTATTTCGAGCGTAACTAATTTATTGAATTTTTCCAGAAAAAAGGCGGGGCCGGTTTACTAAAACCGGCCCCGCCTTTTTATTTAAAGCTTATTATTTTTTCTAAAAGTTTGTTACGTTCAATCGCCTAATTTTTTTTCGAGCTGCGATAGAATATTTAAAAATTGTTCTGATTTAATTTCAATGGTTTGTAGGCCTTCAAGGGCTTGTTCTATGCGACCGCTTTTGTACATAGTATATAATTGCAAAGCGGTTGCGGTTGCTTCCTGGTGTACCCGGTGCAATTCGCGCATGGCCGCGTCTTGGCCGTAACGGGGTTGGCCTACGGTGCTAAACCAGGTATTTACCGGACCCGTGCCCGAAAAGAAAGCTTCATCGAAAGTGCCGCCGTAAAGAAAAGAGCGTACTTTTGATTTAAAAAGGATGTGTTTAATCCGAAGCTGTTGGAAATCTACTTTGGCTAAATTCATTTTAATCTTTTTTCCTGCGGAAATGAGTTGTAGCTTTCCTGTATGTTAAGCGAAACCGAGTTCTTTTAGTTTATTCCGGAACAGCACTTGGTCGGTTACTTCGTAGCCAAACACAATAATGCCCGTAATAAGGTCGCCGCCGTAAAGTGGCTGATAATTAAACGTTAAGTAAACATCTGCTAAATGGCCATTGCCTGCCCGGTCGAGCTTCACCAATATTTCGTTGGCAATAAAGGTTTCGCCGGTTTGGTAAACCTTATCTAATATTTGTACAAAGCCTTGTTCTACTACTTCGGGCAAAGCTTCGGCTACGGTTTTGTGCAAAAGCGGGCGGTTCGGAAACAAATTTTGGTACTGTTGGTTTACCAGGTCGTAACAGTGTTCCGGCCCCTTTAAAATACAGAAAAAAGCCGGGCTTTCAATAATTAGCCGCTCCAGGGTTTTGCGTTCAGCTTCGGCTTTATTATACGCTTCGTGCACCATATCCGATAAAGCCGACATTTGTTCGTTGGCTTGCAGCAATTCCTGTACCATTTGCCGCGAATCATGAATATCGGTGGCGCTGCCTACCCGCATCATAACTTCGTTGTTTTTATCCAGCATGGCCAAGCTTTTGGTTAAATACCATCTATAATGACCATCTTTGTTTTTCAGGCGCAATTCGGCTTGTAACTCCTGGTCGTCTGGTGTTACTTCGTTCATGCGCCGGGAAATAGCAGGAAAGTCGTCGGGGTGAATAATGGCTTGCCAACCGGCATTTACAGCTTTGTCGACGGTTAAACCACTATAATCTACCCAGCGTTGGTTTACATAAGTTAAATTTCCGGCCGGATCGGTAATGTAAATCAGTTGCGGTATGGCATCAGTCAGAAGTTTAAATTTTTCTTCACTTTCTATCTGGGCTTGTTTGGCCAGTTCGCGTTCGGTTACGTCGGTAGTGCGCTGAATAAGATATTCTACCTGGCCCTGCTCGTCGAGAATAGGCGTATGCGAAGCTTCCCAGTAGCGCTCTTCTAAACCACCACCCTCGGCTTCTGGTTTTTGAATATCGTAGCGGATTACGGCTAAATAATCTACTTTTTTAGAAGCCAAGGCTTTATCCAGCGATTTACGCACTGGGTTTTCAATGTAAGGCACCGAATTATCCGGAAAGGCTTCAACTAAAAATTTCCGGCCAATCAGGTCTTCGCGTTTCCGCATGGTGGTTTTCAGGTATAAATCAGTAGCATCTGAGATGCGGTAATCGGGGCTATCGGGCTGAAGCACAACAATAGTTTCCGGAAGGCTGGAAAAAAGCTTCTGGTAATTCATAGGTTTAAAATGGATATGCTGGAACGGTTTGGTTTACCGGTTTTTAGGACCAGTTTGGTTTTTTGGTTGGCCGTAATTACAGCCAGTAAATATAGATAACTTTGGGCGTTTAAACGTAAACAATTAAAATGTGGCAAATCCGGCTGGTTAATTTAAAATGTATCTTTTCCATGGTTTATTCTGGTAAATGGTACTAGCCGGAGCTGTAAAAAACCTACGTTAGCTAAACCGCATTATGTAGCGTCTGATATAAGCTATAACCAGCCAAGCTTTAATAATGTTTAGGTCATTACCTAAAGTTAAGCCTGGCATTAAAATATAAAAGCCAGGCTTACCCTGGCTTTTTAGATAAAATTAAAAGATAATTTTTACCGCTTATGCTTAATTTCTAATGTTTCTGTTACGCGGAAAAGCTTTTTTGCGCAGGTTAAAATTGTTTACATATATTTTATAATCGGCGTTAACCGGACTGCACCAAGTACCGCTTAGATTAAATTAGGGCTTCAAGCACTTTTATTTAGATTGATGCATGTAAAAACTGCTTTATTAAAATAATGGAGCCATAATAATAAGCGGGTAGGTTAAACAGTTGCAAACGGGCCAACGGCAATGAGTAAATATTTTATTTTTTTAATAAGGTTAAAATATCCGCCCGTAATTTGGGGTCGCTTGGTGTTTTAGCCTCTAGTGCGGCTACTTTCCCGTTTTTATTCAACAGCACAAAATTTAACCACGGAAACCCGGTAGCACTACCGCCTATAAAAACCGGTAACGGCAATTGGTCTTTTACAAAATAATGCTGGTCGGACTGCTTATTTATGCCCAGCTGGGTTACCGTTTGTGTAACGGATACTTTTTCTTAGGGATGATCCTCGGCGATATACAAAAATGCAATATTTTGGTTTGGCAAACTGGCTTGTAATAATTTTAAAGCTTGTATTTCTTCTAAACTAGGTTCAAACCAACTGGCCCAGAAAGTTACGTAAACAACTTTGCCCTTATTGCGCGCTAATATATCGCGCCAGGTTAACTGCTCACCGGCCAGGGAAGTAACCGGCGTATTAAGCAATTGCGGTTGGGTGTTAAGCGTTTCGGGCCGCCTGGCCAGGCTATCGAGGTAGCGGATGTAAGGTTTATACGTAATATCTTTCCGGGCTTGGTTTAGGTAGGGCTGCATATTTAAATCCTGGGGCAGCTTTTCTTTTAAAAGCGAAAAAAGGGCATAGTCGCGGGTTTGGCCGGTAAATTTTTGCTCAGCGTTTTGGTACAGAATTTCTGTTTCGAGGGGCTGTTGCAGGGCTTGTTTACTTAAAAACCGGTTATAAAAAATTATGCTGCGTCGGTACTGCTGTGATGAAAATACCAGTGAATCTTGGTTAAAGTAGCCGGAAGCTGAGAATTGGGTTAATGTATCGAGGTAGGTTTGGCGCAACCGCTGTTGGGAATATTGGGGTAAGATAAAAGGGGTTAATAAACCAATTAAATACGTACCGGTTATTTCGGCCCCGATAAACCGCATAAAATTTTTGTTTAAGGCCAAAGAATCTTTTACCTGGTGCAGCAGCGCCTTGCGCTGGGTATATTTATAATTTAAAAGCCGCGTACGTGGCCGGAAAACAGTTTCGTTTTGGTGTAAGCCCATTAAATCGCCCATGTTCATACTCAGCGATTTTTCTTCGAGTTGGTTATAAAAGTTTATTTCGCCGGGCCGTTTGCCAATAAACGTATAATCTACATTAAAACGGGGTGCTTTTTTTACCTGCAAAGTATCGCCGGGCCGGAGGTAAACCGGAACCTGTGCGCCCCGGGTAAACTGTAGCCAGATAGGATGCCGGCTATAAATAACCGCCGGAAAATAATTTTCGCTGGTCGTGTCTTTTTGGAAGTTTACTGTTTGGTAATCGCCAAATTCATCTTCATAATACGCCGATACCCCCCCTGTATAATCGTTTGGCGTTACTTCGGCCAGAATAACAATGGTACTGGAGTTATGTTTTTCTTTAATAGCCTTTTTACAACCAGCCAGGCACAGTAACAGAAGGGTACAAGCGTACAAAATTTTCATAGCAAATAGGTTAGCTCTTGTTAATAGCTTTTAAAGCAAAAGCTATTGATTGATAGATGCTATGGTTTTATTATTCCATAAATTAAACCCAACTAAATGGATTAATTATCCTGAGTTTAGAAAACCAATGTAGCGTTGCAGGTATGCGTTTATTAAACTAAAATCAGATTAAATTAAAGGCGCGGGCATATTGCGACAGCTCATAAGCCGAATCGGCGTTTAGTTTTTGCCGGATATTGCGCCGATGGGTTTCGGCGGTAAACGTAGAAATAAATAATTCTGCGGCAATTTCGGTAGCACTTTTGCCCAGCGCCAGCAATTTTAACACCTGCCGTTCGCGCTTAGAAAGTTGCGAAAAAAGGTTATAATGTTTCCGAAGAAAATTATTCTCCTCGAGCAAACGGGCTACTTTCACCGAAACATGGTGCTTGGGATCAATGGGGTTGGCCAGGGTAATTGCCAAAAGCGGTTTGTGGTTGTCGTCCCACATTAAAATTTTTAACGTAGAGGCGTACCAGGTCCAATCAGATTGGTTACGTCCTTTTACCTGCTGAAACAAGGAAAGAATATCGGTGTTGTTGTTGCGTTCGAGCAGTTGAATGATTTGGGGTACATACTCCTGCGACTCTTCGGGGTTAAAGAAGTTTTTGTGGTAATCGGGCCCCATACGTATAATTTCTTCCAGGCTTACCCCCAGGGTATCGGTACCGCGCCGCGACATATAAACCACCGATGAATTTTGGATGTTAAGAATAATTATAACTCCGGGTATATCATCGGCCACGGCGGCAATTTCGGCTACTTTATTTCTTATTTTTTGTTGTAAAGTTGTTTCAGTTGGATTTGGGTCGGGATCGGTTAAACTCATGCTTCCTCTGCTGATTTCCGGCTAAAGCTTTATTTATCCTCTAATATAAGATAAATAATTACTGGTTTATTTATACTTTAAAGTATTTGCTTATTGTATGTGTTTAAAATATTGTATTACAGTTATTTAATATTATTATTTTTTTTGATTATTATAAAATTATAATTTGGTGTATACAAAGCCCGGAAATCATTATAAAAGTTTTATGCTTAGGATAATGAGGGTAAATGTTTGACTGTAGCCTAGTTAAATAAAAAAGAAGGTTAGCTAGATTATAAGTTGATTGTATGTATTAGATATCCGCTAATAAATTATTAGTACTACTATAGTACTGCGCTTTAAAAAAGTTTATCCTAAGTCTGTCTAAATAATTACTTCCGTTACTAAAAGTAGAATTTATATGTTTCGGTGAACTTGATTACAATACTTTATGCGCCCTAACTATATAACCAGGGTATTATATTCCCAAGCATTATACAAGTAAAGCGACCCCAAGATTTAAGTTAAGAAGTTAAAATAACTTTAAAACATAATTTTAACGGCTCGAAGCACCCGGAAGCTGCGCAAAATCTATCTGCGGTTTTTGATTATTTTGGGGACGTTTAAATGTGGTTTTTAACGGAATATTCTGGTTAAAAAAGCCGCAATTTTTTAGGTAAAAAGTGTTATTTAACAATCCACCAGCATAATCCAGCCGGAAGCCTTTGCCTGCAGTATTGTCGCCGGTAAAACGGGCTTCGTTTAGTTCCAGCCATTGGCCGTCGGGCGTACCAATCCATTGGTTGCTAAATTGCACCTGGCGGGTAATATTGCCGGTTTCAGGATTAAAGTTTTCTAAAAACGAGTGGAGCCGTTTTAAATAGGTGTTTATTTTGGGCCGACTAAAGCTGGCAATTAACTGCCATTTTTGGGTATCGGGGTTATAAAAGTAAGCCGTATAGTTGGTGTAATTATTGGCTGCCGGGTAGCCGCGCAGCAGAAACTTATAGGTAGTGCCCGCTTGCCAGTTGTATTTTAAATAACTCTGGCCGCCAGAACCTTCGTTGCCAAATTCGCCGGTATAAACGCCCTCGCCTTTTTGCAGCAGCTTAATTTTCTGGTCTTCGGGAATACTTTTGGGATTATCGGTTTTAAACGGGCTCCAAACCGAAAACAAAATGCGGCGTTCGGTAGGGGAGTTTACCTGAATGCCAAAATAACCTTCAGCAAAGCCATTGGCCATAAAATAAGAGCCAATTACATCGGAGCCGGTGGGTACGGTAATTTCGTTGTAAAACCATTCGGCCGTGGTATTTTCGGGTAACGGGTAATTCAGGTGTACCGATGGCCCCCGTCGGCCCCAATAAAAATAATTGTCGTCGTTGTTTTTAACAAAAGCAATATTTTCATCTACTGCCTCGCCGGCCAACTTTATACTGGCAATATCGGCAAAGTGGCTGCCGGTTTTAGATACACCTCTAAGGTTTATGGCCAGGTACCCGGCCTCTTTTGTTTGCCATTCGCCGGCATAATAATCTTGGGGCGCCTGACCAGTAACTTTAATTTCCCGGGTCTTATTTAAAAGGCTAACGCTGAGTTTGCTAGCTCCGGCCGGAACCTGCAAATTGAGCCATACTTTAACCTTGCCGGGTTTGGCTACCCGCACGTAAGTTGTAAAGAATATTTCCGGGTCGGTCCAGTTGGCAATACCCGCTTTATCTACTTTGCCGCCGGGCACCCGGCTAACCGATGCCCAGGTATTGCCGCCCAGCGGAACTTCTACTGCTACCGCCGGAATATTGGTTTTTGCCTGGGCGTAACCATTTGTACTGTAATAAAGGTTTAAGAGGATGGCTACAATTGATAAATTATAAAGGGTTCTTTTCACTATAACTGCTTTAGCGGTTTATTTTAATATTTAGGAATTATGTGGCTTACTCTTTACCCAAAGGGGCCAAATCTGTTGCACAGCTACATGCTTGAAACCAGAATGTTTCATAAGTTTTAACAGTATAAATTCTCTACTGCCTGATGTATTTAAAAAAGATACCCTGTATTACTGTTACTGTATAGAAATAAACTGTTTCTTTTCAACTAAAAGCTTATTCAATCAAATCACCCTTGTGGCAAAGTTGCTCCAAAGTAATAAATCTAAATCTTAAACTGATATAAGGCTTTTATAATATTTACTATTTCTTTCCCATACCTAAAGCCTTATCTGTTGTCACAAACCGATAATCATACCTAAAAGGCTCTTTATGCTTAACCTGTACCTGGGCAAAATCGGGGTGACGAGTCTTTAAAACGTAGTTGTTTTCGCTGGGGACAACGGCAGAAGGTACTTGTAGACCAAGTGTTTTGCCAGCCTGGTACCAGGCCGAGCCGATGGGTTGGGTCTCGGCGTAATGGCTTTCCAATTTCCAATCGTCAGGTAAATCCTGCAAGGATATTTGGGTAAAAGGTAAGTTATCGGGAATTTCCAGAACCATGAAAACAAAGTTGGTGCCCAACAGCCTTGTCCCATTTTATGTACCATGTTTTCCATGGCCGCCTGGGAACGGCTGGAAGCGGCATAAATAACAAACTCGCCGTTGTAGTTCCAGCGGCCCGAAAAACCAGGGGCAAATAATTTATCGGAAAAGTGTTCCAGCACAATACGGTAAGCTTCCATAGCTTGCTGATTGTTTAAGCAGCGTAACCGTGGGCCAGGCGGAGCAATTGTTTTTCTACTTCCATGATGCCGGAAATGGAATGTAGCAAAGTTAAGGGACTTTGGTTATTAAGCCCCGGCGAAGGAATAGCCAGCCAGTCCACAAATTCGGCGGTAGAACCAAATATTTCGTCGCCGAAGGCAAACAGCCGGTGGAGATTTAATAATTTTTCAGCAGCGTCGCGGGTAGATTTCTTTTGTGATTTCCGGTAATTATCTACGGTTTTCGGGTCGATGCCGACCAGGTTGGCCAGTTTATCTTTACGCAAGCCGGAGTGTTTTTATATATTAATAAAATAAGCTGCATCTACGCCTTCCAGAGCTTTATTTACTAAAGCCAGGTCGTCTTGCACTACTACCAGATTATCTTTTTCTTCTACTAAAGCAGCCATACGAATCACTCTAATGGAGTAATTGAATATACGGAAAATTTCAGGATTCAAACGAAAATTTCCGTATATTATTCGTTCTGAAATTATAAGAGCATTTAATTAATTCATTATGCTTGTATCAACCGCTCCAATATTTCCTGTGCCGCAACGCTAATTACCGTACCCGGACCAAATATCCCTGCTACGCCTGCATCTTTTAAGAAACCATAATCCTGCGCCGGAATAACGCCGCCTACAATAACCAATATATCTTCGCGCTCTAGTTTTTTAAGTTCTTCTATTAGTTGGGGGACCAGGGTTTTATGGCCAGCAGCCAAACTACTGATGCCCACCACGTGCACATCGTTTTCGGCGGCTTGCCGCGCTACTTCTTCCGGCGTCTGGAACAATGGTCCAATATCCACGTCAAAACCCAAATCGGCGAAGGAGGTGGCAATTACTTTGGCGCCGCGGTCGTGGCCGTCCTGGCCCATTTTAGCGACCATAATGCGGGGACGGCGGCCTTCCAGTTGGGCAAATTTATTAGCTAATTCAGTTGCTTTATTAAAGTTTTCGTCGTCGGTAAGTTCGGCGGAATATACGCCCGATATGGCTCTGGTCACGGCTTTGTGTCTCCCGTATATTTTTTCTAAAGCAGTGGATATTTCTCCTAAAGTAGCGCGTTTGCGGGCCGCTTCAATACATAAGGCCAATAAATTTCCGGAGTTGTTTTGGGCAGCTTCGGTTAAGGCTTCTAAAGCGGCTTCTACTTCGGGCTGGTTCCGGTTTTCTTTTAAATATTGCAGGCGTTGTAGTTGGGCTTCGCGTACGGCGGTGTTATCGATATCTAAAATTTCAATCGGGTAATCTTCATCGTCGGGTTGCAACCGGTATTGGTTTACGCCCACAATTACATCTTTTCCCGAATCGATGCGGGCCTGGCGGCGGGCAGCAGCTTCCTCAATGCGCATTTTGGGCAAACCGGTTTCAATGGCTTTGGCCATGCCGCCCAGGTCTTCTACTTCCTGTATCAATTCCCAGGCTTTGTGCGCCAACTCGTGGGTTAAAGCCTCTACGTAATACGAGCCGCCCCAGGGGTCAACGGTTTTGGTAATGTGGGTTTCGTGCTGCAAATACAACTGCGTGTTGCGGGCAATGCGCGCAGAAAAATCGGTGGGCAGGGCAATGGCTTCGTCGAGGGCGTTGGTGTGCAAACTCTGGGTTCCGCCTAAAGCTGCCGCTAAAGCCTCTACCGTGGTGCGGGCTACGTTATTAAACGGGTCCTGTTCGGTTAAACTCCAGCCGGAAGTCTGGCAATGGGTACGTAAGGCTAAAGATTTTTCGTTTTTCGGGTTGAATGCCTTGATGATTTTGGCCCAAAGCATCCGGGCCGCCCGCATTTTGGCGATTTCCATAAAGTGGTTCATGCCGATGGCCCAGAAAAACGACAACCGCGGCGCAAAAGCATCAATATCTAAACCAGCTTTTAAACCGGTGCGCACATATTCCAGGCCGTCGGCGAGCGTGTAAGCCAGTTCCTGGTCGGCGGTAGCGCCGGCTTCCTGCATGTGGTACCCGCTAATGCTGATAGAGTTAAACTTCGGCATGTGCTGCGAGGTATAGGCAAAAATATCCGAAATAATGCGCATGCTGGGTTCCGGCGGGTAAATGTAAGTGTTGCGCACCATGAACTCTTTCAGAATATCGTTCTGGATAGTGCCGCTTAATTTATCCTGACTAACGCCTTGTTCTTCGGCGGCCACAATATAAAAAGCTAATATTGGTAATACCGCGCCATTCATGGTCATGGAAACGCTCATTTGGTCCAACGGAATCTGGTCGAACAATATTTTCATGTCCAGAATCGAATCGATGGCTACGCCGGCTTTGCCGACATCACCAACCACGCGCGGATGGTCGGAGTCGTAGCCGCGGTGGGTAGCTAAATCGAAAGCCACGGATAAGCCTTTCTGGCCACCGGCTAAGTTGCGGCGGTAAAAAGCGTTGCTTTCCTCAGCGGTGCTAAAGCCGGCGTATTGCCTAATGGTCCATGGGTTTTTTACATACATGGTGGAGTAGGGGCCACGCAAATAAGGCGGTAAACCAGCGGCAAAACCTAAGTGCTCAAATTCTCCGACATCAGAAGCAGTATAAAAATTCTGCAACGGAATTTGCTCGTGCGTTTTCCAGGGCTGCGGTTTTATGGCCGCGCCAGGCGGGTTTATACCCTCCGTTAATGCTTTAAAATCTATTTTGGTGAAATCGGGCTTCACTTTTAAATAATTATGAATTTTGAATTAGTTTTTGAATTCATTAAAATGCTGCTGAAAATCCGTTGCATTTCTAAACATTCAGAATAATGTCGGGTAAAAACAGCTTCTGTTATATAATCAGCATCTTTTAGAAGTCTTAACCAATAGTTAGTTTTACGATTTTCTTTTGCTGAAATATTTATTTTAATTAAATCAGCTTTAGAGCTTGCTGCCAGTGCTTCCTCTACATTGGCTCCAATAAAAGTCCCACTTCGTAATAATTGTTTTGACAATATAAATTCCTTTTTCTCACTTGTTAATGCTCTATATAACCGAATTATGTCTCAGGCAAAGGCGTAGGATTTCTTTTGAATTATATTTTCTCTCATCAGAAATATATTTTATAATAACTCATAATTCAGTAACCGTTCCTGTATCCTTACAATAATTGATTTGGTGTTGCAGTTCTGGAAAATACGGCCATCAAAACCATTTTCTTCCAGTTCTTCTTTCATGTCTTCGGGCGGCGCGGCTAATATTAATATAGGCCGGTGCGGATGATTTTTCAGGGCCTGGGTAAAATGGGCGGAGAACTGGGTGTAATCGCGTTGGGTACTCGAGAAAACAATTACTTTACAGTCGGTAAATAATAATTTCTCCAGCGCAGCCGGTACCGAATCAAAGGTTAGCGTTTCGGTATCGAAATCGCCGCAGGCAAAAAACTCTTTGGCGAAGGCAGCATGAATGTGCTCCTGAATATCATTTCCTACAATGGCAATAATAGCTTTGGGCCGGGCCTTTTTTTTCCGGAAATGCAGCAAGGCGGCCAGGCGCATTACTTCAAACGGATAACTGGCACGGGTGGTATCAAAATAAGTACTTTGCAGCAAAGCCTCCGGGTCGAAATCAATTTTTTCGTTTTTGTTCGCAAATTTATTCGTGCCCACCAGCACCTCTCTGCCCGAAGCAATATTTTTAAAGCGTTCTTCGGCCGACTGGTTTATCTGTTCGGTAATAAAACCGTTTTGCCAGACTTTGGCGTAGCCGCCCCGGTCTTCTATTTCTTTAAACAAGGCCCAAGCTTTTTCGGCCAGTTCTTGGGTAAGCGCTTCGAGGTAGTAGGAGCCGCCCGCCGGATCAATGGCCTGATCGAGGTAAGCTTCGTGCTTTAAAATTAGCGGAATATTCTGGGAGATTCTTTCGGCAAACGGATTTTGGGGGTTAAAAGTAATGTCAAAAGAGGCTATCGATAAAGAGTCGCAACCGCCCATAATAGCCGACATGGCCTCGGTGGTGTAGCGTAAAATATTTGAATGCGGGTCGAAGGTGGTAGCCGACCACCGGGCCGTTTGGGCATGAATCCGGAGCGAAGCGGCTAGGCTTGGTTCTTCGCCGTACGTTTTTACCACCCCCGACCAAAGCCAACGCAAAGCCCGCAGTTTGGCAATTTCAAAAAAGTAATTCGGGCTGATGCTTATCAGGACTTGCAGGTTCCGGAAAATAGTGCTTAAAGGGATACCGGCCGCGCTGAGGGTGCTGGTGTAGTCTACGGCTGCACTCAGGCAAAAAGCCAACTCCTGCACCGCATTGGCCCCACGGTTACCAAATACAGCGCCATTTACCGTAACACCATAAAAATCAACAGCATCTTTGGTTCTTTCCAGAATAGTTTCAAGTTGCTGGTAATCCGGCAAAGCGTTATCCGGCACCAAAGCCGGCGTGGTATTTATAAAGCCTTTCAGTCCGTGCGGCGATATTTGGTGCGCCTGCAATTGCGCGAAAAATGAATTTATAAAGGTAGTGGCTTTGGTGCTTAAGGTAAAAGCAAGGGTTATTTTGGTTAAATCCAGTGCGGCGATTAAATATTCAAAATCAAAATTATCGGGGTGTTCTACTATAAAATGAACTCCATCGGCTCGGGTAGCAATAGCTTGCGCTGCTTTGGTAATAGCCGGGTGGCTATTAGGCCCAACCGTAATTTCCGGTAGGTTCTGCCAAGTATTCTGACCGGTTTTATGCCCCCGGATAAACGGAAACTTGCCCGGTATATTCTGAAGTGGCGCATGGTTGGGGTTGTCTTCTGCGGTATAAAAGGGCTTTACCGTAAGGCCTTCGTAAGATTGCCATAACAAGGTGTCTGGGCTAGCACCTTTTAGGTCCTGCTTTATTTTTTCGGCCCACGCGTCGGCCGGTACCTCCGGAAAATCACTAAAAAGCCGTGTTCTGGTTACTTCTGAATTCATGCACTTGAAGCATTATTTGCTGTAAAGGTAAACGATTGTAGGAGACTTTAGTTAAGTAACGCCAGCTCTGCGTTAATCTAACTTAAATTAAGGTTTAATGATAATGTTTTTGCTTGCCAGCCGGTATCAGTGCAGCCAAAAAAGGATAAAGCTGGTTTGTGGCACGCCTGTTTTAAGATTAAATATTTTAAAATAAAGGCTGCAGCTTTATAAAAGTATTTCTCTAATAGTGCAAATGCAATGCAATTGAATGCTGGCTGATTTTAGTGCATTAAAGCTGACATGAGCTAAATTTCTTTGTTTTAAAGTATATTCTATTATTTTTATTTTAGGTAGTACTCTGTAAATTAAATATTTTCATTTCAATTGAAATAAATATGTGTATTTAGATTGTATTTTTATTTCAATTACACGTATATTTGCTCAGGTTATAACAATAGCATGGTAGTTTTGGGTTGTAGCGGTTTAGAAAGCCTATTTAGAAGCTATTGCATACCAAGGGTTTATATTAAAAAAACGGGTAATTGAGATTAAATGAATGTTTAAGAAATAATATAGAGGAGCAAGTGCGATGAAAAATTTTAGACATAATCCCTGGAAAACAGGAGCAGCTATCTTTATTTTTTTAATTATTGG
The DNA here is from genome assembly GCF_057359045.1 of Adhaeribacter sp. Taxonomy (NCBI): domain Bacteria; kingdom Pseudomonadati; phylum Bacteroidota; class Cytophagia; order Cytophagales; family Hymenobacteraceae; genus Adhaeribacter; species Adhaeribacter sp. The sequence goes on along the minus strand of NZ_JBMQUD010000089.1, from coordinate 96,030 downwards.
GATTGATGTTATCCGGAGGGGCATTCAGGCGGAGCATAGTGTTTTTGCTGCAGTGGCCGTAGGCCTCTTAAAAGCCGCCGATAACAAAAAAGAGGAAACCGAATGATTTGTTTTACTGCTATCCCGCCAATTAATTCGGAAATGATAACCTGTAGCCGATTGATTATTACCAGAAAGACGAAATAAGGCTACCAGAGTTAATTATTTAATAAATTAATAAAACGTCAGTGCGTTTACAGGAGTATACAAATGCTTTTAGGTAAAAAGTTAATTATTAAATATTAGGTAACGCAATTAAATAATGGCTTTGGAGAATTTACATATTGGTACCAGTGGTTGGAGTTATCGTTGGAAAGGTGTTTTTTACCCGGAAGAATTAAAATCGGCGGAATATTTGCCTTTTTACGCGCAGCATTTTAATTGCACCGAAGTAAACAGTAGCTTCTACCATTTTACCATGCCCAAAACCATTGAAAAATGGCTGAGCCAAACGCCGCCTGATTTTAAATTTAGTGCCAAACTAAACCAGGAAATTACCCACAAGCGCAAATTCGAAGACATAGAAGAGCCGCTCGATAAATTTATGAGCCGGTATTTACTCATGGGTGAACGTTTGGGGCCGCTGTTAATTCAGATTGCCGGCAGTTTCCGGTACGATCGACCCGTTGCCGAAGGTTTTTTCCGGACCTTACGAGCTAAATACCCCGAGCCCCCATTTGCCTTAGAAGTTAGGCATAATTCCTGGTTTGCCGATGAAGCCATGGATTTGTTGCGCGATTACAATATTACCTTTGTAATTGCCAGTGCGGGCAAGCGGTTTCCGTACTTAGAAGCCACTACTTCTAATACGGTTTACCTGCGCCTGCACGGCGACGAACGCCTGTATGCATCTTCTTACTCCGATGAAAAACTGGAGCGCTACGCCTTTATGATTAACGACTGGCTCCTGGACGACCGCGAAGTATGGGTTTACTTTAATAATACTATGTACGGCAGTGCTATTACCGATGCCAAGCGCTTACAAGAATTATTAGCACAAATGTAAAAAGCGTACAGCTTAATGCTGCTGAACCAGGCCCGGCGTTAAATGGCAAATATGGCCAGCCTTATCTGGTTATCCTAAATCTGTATTCGCCGGCTTGGCCGGAACAATATTTTACACCCGTCTGTTTACCGGTAAAAAGTTTTTAAGTAAAAGTTAAGGTTGCCTAAACCCATACTTTGCCTTAATTTTGTGGTTTATTTTTAGCAAATGCGTATTTTACCTTACCGGCAATGGTTGTATAGTTTTGCCCTTGCTTTCTCTTTTTTTGCCTGCCAACCTGCTTTTCAGCCCTCGGCGTCGCTCCGGCCCGATACCGATATAAAACTAGATGCCACTGTACCGGCCGATACGCTTACCGAAGCATTAATTGCGCCGTACCGGCAGCAAATGGCCCGGCAAATGGCCGAAGTACTCGGAACCTCAGCGCAGGAGCTCCGGAAAGTAGGCACCGGCGAATCGGCTTTGGGAAATTTTGTGGCCGATGTACAATTGGCACAGGCTTTACCGCTGTACAAAAAAAATATTGACCTGAGCCTGATGACCACCGGTGGGTTACGGGCGACTTTACCGGCTGGCCCTGTTACTTTAAGCCATATTTTTGAGCTCTCGCCTTTTGAAAACCAATTGGTAGTAGTTACAGTGCCCGGCATAACCGTACAAAAATTATTTAACCAAGCTGCCCGTAACCAGCAACTTATCTTTAAAAACGCCACCTTTATCATAAAAGACGCAAAGCCTACTCATATATTAATTAATGGTCAGCCACTGTCGCTGCAGAAAGAATACCGCATTGTAATGTCGGATTACCTGGCCAATGGCGGCGACGATCTATCTTTCCTGAAAGAGGCTACGGCGGTAGAACCGGTGGGCATTATGGCCCGCGAAGCGCTCGTTAACCATATTCGGCAACTTACAGCGCAGCACAAACTTATACAGGCCCAAACCGATGGCCGGATGAAAGTACAGCCCTAAACATTGGCCAACGTTTTAAGCATGAACAGAAGAGATTTTATTAAAAATACAGTAGCGGGGGCCGCCGGATTAAGCCTGATTGGTTTGCCAAAGCAATTGTGGGCCACCGATGGTATTAAATTAACCATTTTGCATACCAACGATGTGCATTCCCGTATCGACCCGTACCCCAGCGATGGCCGCGCCAATGCTGGTTTGGGCGGAGCCGCCCGCCGGGCGGCTTTGGTGCGGCAAATCCGGCAAACAGAAAGCAATGTACTTTTATTCGATAGCGGCGATATTTGGCAGGGTACGCCTTATTTTAATTTATTTGGCGGCGAACTGGAGTATAAACTTATGTCGGGGATGCAGTACGATGCCGCTACTCTGGGTAACCACGACTTTGATAATGGCCTGGAAGGACTGCAGCGCCAATTATCGCATGCCCGCTTTCCATTCTTAACGGCCAATTACGACTTTAGCCGCACCATTCTTAAAAATCAGTTTAAACCATACCAAATATTTAAGCGTGCCGGATTAAAAATAGGGGTATTTGGCTTGGGTATAGAACTAGCCGGCTTAGTAGACAGTCGCAATTATGCCCAAACCGTATACCTCGACCCTTTGGCCCAAGCGCAGGAAACCGTAAAACAGCTCCGGCAAACCGAAAAATGTGACCTGGTGGTTTGCCTTTCGCACCTTGGTTTAAAATTTGCCAGCGAACCCGACAAAGTAAACGACCTTAAACTGGCGCAGGAGGTACCCGATATAGATTTAATATTGGGCGGCCACACGCATTCGTTCTTAAATGAACCCATTAAAGTTGCCCAGCCCAACGGAAAATATACTCTTATAAACCAGGTGGGGAAAGATGGTTTGTACCTCGGGCGCCTGGATTTTAGCTTTAACCGGCAATCAAAACAAAAGATGGGTGTAGCCAGTACGGTGTTGCCTTTAAGTTCAGATGTAAAAACTTCGTGAATAAATAATTTTTTGTTTACTAATTTTTTTACATTTTTGTAACCCCCATAAATAATATGGACGGCCTTCAGGCTTCATTAAACTCGCAATAACAGGTGAATGTGACGGTAAAAGACTGTACGACAGTATGGCGGAATTGTCTGGAGGTAATCAAAGACAATATCGGCGAGCAGAGCTACAAAACGTGGTTCGAGCCGATTATGCCTTTGTCGCTAAAAGATAATATTCTGACGATACAGGTTCCTACTCAGTTTTTTTACGAGTGGTTGGAAGAGCATTATGTAAGTTTGCTCAAGAAAGTTATTTATCAGGAACTCGGCAGTGAGGGCCGGCTGGAATATTCTATTATAGTAGACCGGGGCGATAATTTTAATAAACCCCAAACGGTAAATATTCCTACAAAAAAAGTGCCGCAGGCCATTGCCAATTCGTACCAACCGGAGCAGCATTTTTTAAAAAATCCGTTCGAATCTAAAAACATCGACCGGAATTTTCTTAATTCGCAATTAAACGCTTCTTACAATTTCGATAATTACATTGAAGGCGATTGTAACCGTTTGGCGCGGTCGGCCGGCTATGCGGTGGCAAATAAACCTGGTACTACCTCTTTTAACCCGCTAATGGTTTACGGGGGCGTAGGATTAGGCAAAACCCACCTGGTGCAGGCCATTGGCAACCATATTAAAAGCAACAATCCCGAAAAATTTGTGTTGTACGTATCGTCGGAGAAGTTCGTGAACCAGTTCATCGAATCTTTAAAGACCAACAGCGTGCAGGATTTTGCCAATTTTTATTTATTGGTAGATATTCTGATAATAGATGATGTGCAGTTTTTGAGTGGTAAAGAAAAAACCCAGGAAATGTTCTTCCACATCTTTAACCACCTGCACCAATCTGGTAAGCAAATCGTGATGACCTCGGATTTGCCGCCGCGCAGCCTCAAAGGCCTGGAAGAACGGTTGCTATCTCGGTTTAAATGGGGTTTAACCGCCGACTTGCAAAGCCCGGATTTTGAAACCCGGATGGCCATTATTCAGAAGAAAATGCAGTCGGATGGCATTTATATTCCGGATAACGTAGTTGAATATTTGGCTTATTCCGTAGATACCAATATGCGGGAACTGGAAGGTGTTTTGACGTCGCTGATGGCCCAGTCGCTCCTGAACCGCAAAGAAATTGATCTGGAACTGGCTAAAGGCGCTTTAAAACACATTATTGAAGATGTAGAAGCGGAGGTTAACCTGGATTTTATTCAGAAAACCGTAGCCGAATACTTTGAAGTAACCGTAGATTCGCTTAAGGCCAAAACCCGGAAAAAAGAAATTGTAACGGCGCGGCAGGTGGCTATGTATTTTGCCAAAGAATTTACCAGCCACTCGCTTAAATCTATTGGTTATCATTTTGGTGGCCGCGACCATAGCACGGTAATCCATTCGGTACAAACCGTATCGGATTTAATTGATACTGACAAAAAGTTTAAAGCTTCTATCCAGGAACTGCAAAAGAAATTTAAAGTTAAAGCCGGGTAGATACAATTGCCTATGCTTTCGAAAAAAGCGAAATACGCCCTTAAAGCACTTCTTTACTTAACCAAAAATACCGATAAAGGCCTGGTCCTGATTTCGGATATTGCGCGTGAAGAACGGATTCCGCGTAAATTTCTGGAAGCTATTCTGGTTGATTTAAAAACTGGTGGCATTTTGCAGAGTACCCGCGGTAAAAACGGGGGCTACGCACTGGCAAAAAATCCTGCCCAAGTATCGGTGGGCAATGTTATCCGGATGATAGATGGACCTTTGGCACCTATTCCGTGCGTGAGCCATTTATATTACCGCCGCTGCGATGAGTGTGTAAACGAAGAAACATGCGAAATCCGGTTGGTCATGAAAAAGGTCCGCGATGCCACGGCCTCAATTTTAGATTCTACCTACCTATCAGATTTAAACCAAATAAACACCCTCGTAAACGAAGATATTTAAGGAACCGGTAAGCTTAAGCTACTATTATGTGTAAAAGCTTACCAGTTAAAGCCCTCCTACTTTCTGGTTAAGGTGTGGTTTTTATAACTTTATCGGGGCAAAGCACCAACCGGGCACTAAATACCAAATTATTATCGGTTCGGTTTTCTACCGATTCCCAAATAGGTAACAAACTTTGCGGTATTTTGCCTTTATAAATTTCTTTTCCTTGCCAGCGTACCACAACCGGCTTTTTAAAATCAACCATATTGTCATTCAGATTTACCATAATGGTATCGTAATCTGATTTATGAATATTTATTTCGTTTTTCTGGTAGGTTGCCACTATTTGCCGGCCGGGTTTGGCTTGGGTAGGTGAAACCGCCAGCCAGTAGAACTGAGTTTTTAATACATCGTCTTGTTGCCAGATTACTTTAGTTGGTAAGGGTTGGCGCGTAAATTTAGCCAGCCAGGCTATGGCGGTGGAGTCTTGCCGGTTCATCCAGTGGGGGAGGTCCGGGTAAATTTTAACCCAATGGCGGTACCCGGCAGTATCGATGCGGGCCAGGCTATCGAGTAAAACCGACCATTTTTTTGCCAGTTCGTTGCGTTTATAAGCGGCATCTTTGCCACCCATGTGAATGGTAAAACCAATATTGCGCAGGTTTAAAGCCGTGGCATCGCCGGGGTGACCGGCCATCATGGCGGCCGCCGCCCAATAATCGGCGAGGCGCGGGGCTAACTGAAATACGCCATCGCCACCCGCCGAATACCCCAGCACATATACTTTATTCGGATTTACATCTTCAAAAACTATTGCCGCTTGAACTAAACGGGTAATAAAGCTATCGATATGGGCCTGGTGCCACATATTCCAAGTATCGGTAGGTGCCCGTGGGGCTACGTAAATGCCTTCGGCTGGGGTATACAGTTTAATTTGGTTACGCCATTGCTGATCGTTTACCGCCGCCGTAGTACCGCCGCCGCCGTGTAACGAAATATATAGACTTCGGCCGTCGCGGGGCTTTTCGCCAAATATTTTATACTCAAATTTAAATGTATATGGGCCGCTTTCAAATGTTTTTTGCTGCCAGGCCTTTGCCCACGCTGACTGGATAATGGCCTTTCGGTCTTGGTACAATAAGGCGGTAATGGCGGTTACCTGCTTACGGTTTAAGGGCCGATTGGCAAAAGATTGGCTGTTTAAAGCGGGGCGGCTATCTCTTTCTAAATTTAGCCATTGTTGCAACTCCTTTGTTGCGGAGGGTTTAAATTGGGCTTCTGTGCGGGTTGATATAACTAAGTTCAAGAATAGAAACAGAAAAATTAGGGTTTTCTTCATCGGGCTTTTGTTTGTGATAAAGATAAGATGGCTAAGGGTTTTAAAGGGCACTTGTTTTACCAGGTAGGGTTTTGGGAATAATTTAGCCAAAGATCATTCAGGGTTTTACCGGTTAGTTTTTCCCAGAGAGCAACCGAAATATTCTTAAGCAGAAAATATAAATCAGATAGGTAAAAAGAATGAATCAGTAATAAAGAAAGTTTATTAAAAAAGCTCCGGAATATTACTATAACGGAGCTTTTTTAAGTGAAAAGTAAGTACTAATTATAATCCTTCATAACCTGTGTTTTGCTTCAGATTAGTATTTAAAACAGTTTGTCTTCTTGGAACGGGATATATTTCTCTGAATTTAGCGCTTGGTTTGTGATCCCACCAGGAAGCAGTAGAAAACTTACCAAACCGGATTAAATCCTGGCGGCGCCAGCCTTCAAATATAAACTCCCGGCCTCTTTCGGCTAACAGTTCATCTAAGGTTAAAGTTGTGGTAGTGTATTGCATAGTTGCCCAATCTGCAGGGGCAAAAGCCCGGCTTTTAACCGTATTAATTAACTGAACGGCCTCGGCAGTTGCGTTTCCACCATTCTTGCGCATTAAGGCTTCGGCTTTAGCAAAATAAATCCAGGAAAGACGATATAAAACCCAGTCGGTACTATTATAACTCGGATGAGCCAAATCGCCCAATTTGTATTTATTGAATCGTACGCCGCTGTTTTCTTCTCCTGTATTCATATTAGATTCCAGGGTATTGGGATCCTGGCCGGGTTGCAGTGTACTATTTCTTCTGATATTATCTACAAACACCAAGGGCTGTCCATTGTATTCATTCCCACCCGAAGCAAGCACCGGTCTAGTAGGATTATCAAAACGGAACTGCGGCCCTTCTAATATCCATTCTTTTTTTCGCAAATCTTTATCCGAGAAAGTAGTATAAACGCCCGGAATAACTACTACCCCATCGTTACCGTTACGGCCTCCGCCGTAAATATCTCGCTGGTTGAAATAATAGAAATCTCCTGGCCATTGCGGCGCAAAACTTCCCTTCTGAAAATCATAAGCAATGCCAAACAGAATTTCTTTAGAAGTATGATTGGTAGGCTTATACGTATCGGTAATATTGGGATCTAAAGCAGCGGGACCATTTATACCGCCGGCGGCACCCGAAATTAATTTATCGGCAGCCGCAATCGCATCATCCCATCTGGCTGTTCCGGTCCAAACTTCGGCATTCAGGTATAATTCTACCAACATGGCATAACCACCCGCTTGGGTCATCCGGCCGTTCATGGCCCCAGATAAAATTGGCGCTTTATCAATATTATCTTTTATTTCCTTCTCAATAAAATTAAAGACCTCTACTCTGGGCTGAGTAGGTGGGCTTATTGGTTCACCAACTTTGGTTACAATAGGCACATTGCCCCACAAGTCCATTATTTTAAGGTAATGATATGCTCTTAATAACTTTAATTCAGCTATATAAGCATCCTTTTCGGCCTGCGTAATGCCCATGCTGGCAATACTCTTAGCTTCTATATTTTCAATCGGACTGGTACACAGGCCCATGCCCCACCACATTAGCCGCCAGGCACCGGCAATAGTACCATCATCGGGTGTCCATTCGTGGTAATGCAACCGTATCCAGTTCCCGCCATCAAAGCCGTGGCGCCCTTTGGTAGGCCACGCCAATTGATCGGCCGAAAGTTCGTTTAAACGCCAGTAGCCGTCCTGCCCGGGTGAACTCCAGGCATTAGCGTGGGTATAAGGTCTTAATACCGCTGATAATACTTCATTTTTGTTGTTATAGAAGTCACTATCCTTAATTTGATCGTAAAGGGTCTCTTCCAGATCAGTACAGGCATTTATTGCCATAAACGGCAGTACCAACGCCGCTGTTTTTAGTATTTTATGTATACGCTTCATTTATTTAATTCTTAAAAACCTACACTAAGTCCAATCAGGAATGATCTGGTATTTGGGTAAATATCTAAACCTTGAATACCGGGTCCCAGGCCATTAACGCCTATATAATCAGGGTCAGTCCCGGTATATTTGGTAAAAGTAGCTAAGTTAGCACCGGTAGCATAAACCCGTAAGTTGCGCATATAAGCTGTGTTTAATTTAAAGTTATAGCTCAAAGTAACCTCATCTAATTTCACATGATCGCCCTTTTCTATAAAATAATCAGAATATTGGAGAGATTGACCAGCTAATTCAGCATACCGACCAAAGGCACTATTTAGGACGTTGGTGCCAGCCACGGTATTGCCATATTGGATCGCCTGTGCATTTAGAATATCGTAGGCAAACCGGCCTCTGAGAAATACCCGTAATCCTAAATTTTTGTAACGGAAGTCGTTGGTTAAGGAAGCAAAGTATTTAGGAACGGCATTACCAATTACGGCCAGATCGGTTACATTAGGATCTACTGACCGGTTTATTTGATTGGCCAGTACCTTAGAACCATCGCGTTTGTAGAAAAGCCAATTTCCTTTATCATCGAAACCGGCAAAGCGTTTACCCACAAATTCTCCTATTTTACCGCCCTCTCTGGTTAAAATAGCATCACCTAATGCTCCCGGGCCCGGAATACCACCAAATGTTCTTTCCTGAGCTTTGTACACATCGTTTGAAAAAGACTCTAATCTGGAGCTAGCCGTACTTCCTATTAAATCAATGTTCCAGGTAAAATCCTGTACTTTCAGGGCTTGTGCATTCAGGGTCAGTTCTATTCCTTTACCAACCAAGGTACCCACATTTGCATTAATATTATCTAAAATAAAAGGAGGCTGTTGCGATTGGTAATTACCTATTAAATCTACGATCCGGCGCTGGAACACATCAATGGAACCTCCTAAACGGTTATTTAGTAAGCTAAAATCCAAACCAACATTTATTTCGTGTTTTTCCTCCCATTTTAAATCAGGATTCGGATTCCGGGTAGGACCGTATGTTTGCCGGTAAATGCCATCGGGAAAAAGATAAGAACCGCCTGTACCCAAAGTTACCAAGGAGTTGTAATTACCAATATCCTGGTTACCGGTAACGCCATAACCGGCTCTAAATTTCAGATTATCTATAAAGGTAACTCCATCCAGAAAGCCTTCATTGGTAATATTCCAGCCTACTGAAACCGCCGGGAAATTACCCCACTTGTTATTGGCTCCAAAACGCGAAGTACCTTCCCGCCGCAGAATCAAAGACAATAAATATTTATCATTAAAGGAATAATTTGCCCTCCCGAAAAAAGCAATTAATTTATTATCGTTTTTATAGCTTCCTAGTCCCGCTCTACCAAGCCGTAATTGGGTACCTGCGTTTAAGTTGTTTTCCCGGAAAATATCGTTTACAAAGCCAAAATTACTACCATCGAATCCCTCGTTAACAAAATACTGGTAACTATAGCCCACTACAGCATTCAGATGATGGTTACCTGCAATGGTGGTATTATAATCAATAGTGGGTTCAAAGGTATAGGCATTGCTTAAAGAGGTACTTCTGGAAGCAAAACCTCCTCCTGGTGCATCAGCATTTTCTACTGACGATTCAGAGGCTAAAAGCCGGTACGCTCCGTCTAATATGTTATTGCGCTGTACCGCCACAAATACCGATGCTTTTAAGTTTTTTAAGGTTTCTAAAGAGAACTTTGCATCGGCGGAGGTGGTTTGCTGTTGCCGTTTGTTCGTTTCTTGTGCTAACCTGGCCACTTGGTTAGTGGTAGTGGGTTCAAAAAAGTAAGTTCCATCTGGGTTATAAACCGATTGGGTAGGATTTCTTTGCAGCGAGCTCTCCCAACCACCACCACCAAGCAAATTGGCATTGTTAAAGTTGGTGGCTAAGTTAATTTGAGCGGTTAAGCGATCCTGAAAGCCAGTGTGGTTAATACTAATCCGTCCGCCGTATTGCTTACGCTCATTTTCCCGGGCTATTCCTTGCAAATCCTGGTAAAAAATACTTGCCCGGTAAGTTGTATTTTCGCCGCCGCCCGATAAAGCTAAGTTATGATTTTGGGTTAAGTTTTGCTTATTAAGCAGCAATCCGTACCAATCTGTACTAGCTCCTAGGTCCGGTCTGTTCCAAGTCTTATCAGCAATTCGGGCCCGCCATTGGTCCGCTGTCATAAAATCGGGGCGGTCTCTTTCGTATTCTTTTCTAAAGTAGGTGTTGTAATCGAACTGTGCTTTGCCGGCTTTACCTTTCTTGGTGGTAACTAATATTACCCCGCCATTGGCCCGGGTACCATATATAGCGGCCGCCGAACCATCTTTTAAAACACTAATTGATTCTATATCATCCTGCTGTAATAAATCTAAATTTCCTCCGGGTATACCATCAATTACAACCAAAGGGCTATTTCCACCATTGATAGAGCCAACACCTCTTAACTGAATTGCAACGCCCGTATTGGGGTTAGAACTACTTCTGGTAATAACCAGTCCGGCTACTTTCCCTTGCACCAAATCTAGAGCATTGCGGGCACCCGACTGCCGGAACTCTTCTTGGGTTACGTTGGCTACCGCAGCGGTTACTTCTTCGCGCCGTTGGGTACCGTAACCTACTACAATTACTTCTTCCAGGGCTTTGGCATCTTCGCGTAAGGTAACATTTACTGTAGTACGGTTACCAACTGCTACATCTTGCGGGGTATAGCCAATAAAGGTAAACGTAAGCACATCCTGGCCGGCGGGCATTTCTAGAGCAAATTTTCCATCAGCATCAGTAGAAGTGCCAGTGTTTGTGCCTTTTACTACTACGGTTACACCGGGCAAGGCTGCATTATCGGTAGCGCCAATAACCCTACCGGTAACTTGTTTTTGCGCAAAAGCAGAAGCAGATGCAAAAAGCAGGAAAAATAAAAGAAAAGAGTACTTTAAGGTTTTATTTCTGTCGGGTAACAACGCTGGAGCGGCCCGGCTGAATTTAACCTTTGTTGTAAAAGGAATATTCATTTTTCTGTTTTTTAGAGGTTATCTCTTAAAATATTAAATGTTTTAGTTGTATAAAATCTTGCCAAGCCAAAGGAAAATGTTCTGGCAAAAAACAAGATGTTATTTAAGACAGATTGCTTTTCAGGACAAAATGCCAAATGGGGATTGAAACTGTTTTGAGATAAAATGTTGAAACGGGTTTTGTTTTTACATAGGCAGCGGAGAAGATTTATATTTAAATAAAAATGTGAGTTTGGGCAAAACGTTTTAGCTACGTTTAAATTTTACTTAGACCACTTTAGAAAAACGTTTTAGCAAATTTTTGTCTAATTAAAGAGCTTATTTAAAAATTACTAACACAATAAGCTATTAGTTAATTATTATCTACTTTTGTGAAAGTACTACTGTAAATTAAACACTAATATTATTAAAGTAAAAATTTTTTAACTCCGTTTCTGTCTTGGTTTAGGAATTATAACTTTCAACAATACAGTTCTATATTTAATTCGTTATATAAATATTTATTTTACTGTTTAAACGAGCTTTTGTTACTTTATTTTTATTGCCGGTAGTTTCCTGCCGGGTTATGCTTACTTTAATCTATATTAAATATTACAAAACCGGATTTTTAGCATAGGTTTGCCAAAGCTCATCTACCGTTTTGCCGGTCAGTTTGGTCCAGGTTTCGGGGGTATAAGTATGCGAACGTAAAGCAGCATCCAACTCATTTACTAAGGTTGGTCGTACATTTTTTTCCAGCCAGGCCAAGAACCGGCCGGTAATGCGATAGCTGTTGGTATAACTTTGGCTCGGATTAAATTCAGTTAAAGACCAGTTGGCCCCGGCATTATCTACTCCAAATTTATACCGGACGTAATCGGTAATGCCTTCGGTTAACCAACCCGGTCCGGCACCGCGGCCATAATTTTGAACCACATGAAAAACTTCGTGGGTTACTACATCAATATCGCCGGGGCGTTCCAGCATCCATTTAGGGCTGTACCGGATAATATTGCCACTGGTAGCTGCCACACCTTGGTAACCGGGGTCAATGATAAATATTACTTTGGTAGCTGTATTGGGGTTAAACCGTTTGGCTTGTTGCGGATAAACAGTAAAGAAAGCATCTATCATTCTTTTTTTTACCGGGGCACCATTTTGCTGAAACGCCGAATCTTTGTTTACAAAAATAAGGGTGTAGGCACCTTGGGTAAGCGAATCTTTGCTATGGTAAGTACCTATTGTAGACCATTGCCGCATCCGATTGCCGCCCTGTTGCCCGGCAGGGATATTGGTAGGAGCTGGCGTTTGCGCCATAGCCGAAATAAATCCCAGCAAGCTAAAGCAGAAAGTAGTTACTAATTTTTTCATGATTTGTAGTTTTTATTTTTATCAGGATACTTAAAGTGTATAAGCTACTCTTGTTTAAATCAATTACTTAAAGCAACCGTGAATTTTCCGGATTTACCGGGCCTGCTAAACTCATTCAACATTGGTTTTTATTGGAATAGCCGGCAAATTTGTCTTAAAATTAGTAAGTTTTGCAAAAACGTTTTAGCTTGCAACTACATTTTTTTACATCCATTTTATTTGTCTTTAAAATATTGGTCGGAATATATGCTTATGTTTTGCCAGCATTAAAAGGCAGATATCATTAATTTAGCCAGGGAGCGCATATTTATTTGCCTGTAAAGGTTAACTCCCGATAAAAGAAATATTTAAAAGCTTTAACTATTTAATGAAAAAAATTATTCTGGCTTTGGGGTTAATTGTCTCGGTAGGAGCAAAAGCCCAGTTTATCCAAAAAGTATCGGACCCGGTAGAGTGGGTAAACCCTTTAATGGGAACTGATTCTAAACCCAGCTTATCTAACGGTAACACCTATCCGGCTATTGCAGTGCCCTGGGGTATGAATTTCTGGACGCCCCAAACCGGCAAAATGGGCGACGGTTGGGCTTACACGTATGCTGCCGATAAAATCCGGGGATTTAAACAAACCCACCAACCATCGCCCTGGATGAACGATTACGGCCAGTTTTCGATAATGCCGGTTACTGGTAAGCTGCGGTTTAACCAGGACGACCGCGCCAGTTGGTTTTCGCACAAAGCCGAAGTTGCCAAACCTTATTATTATAGTGTGTATTTGGCCGATGCCGATGTAACCACCGAAATAGCACCCACCGAGCGGGCTGCCCAGTTCCGGATTACTTACCCAAAAACCGATAGCGCTTACGTGGTGGTAGATGCTTTCGACCGGGGATCGTATATTAAAGTTATTCCGCAGGAAAAAAAGATTATTGGCTACACTACCCGCTATAGCCGCGGGCCCTTACCCAATTTTAAAAATTACTTTGTAATCTACACCGATAAGCCCTTTACCTTAGCCCGCACCTGGCGGGGCAACGTTCTGGTAAAAGATTCTTTAGAAATAAAGGCAAACCACGCAGGTGCTATTCTGGGTTTTAAAACCGCTAAAGGCGAAAAGGTAGGCTTAAAAGTAGCCTCGTCGTTTATAAGTTTTGAGCAGGCCGAACTAAATCTAAAACGCGAACTGGCTAACGATAATTTTGAAACTACTAAGCAAAAAGCCAAAGATATTTGGAATAAAACCTTAAGCCGGATTACGGTAGAAGGGGGAACCATCGACCAGATGCGCACTTTTTACTCTTGCTTCTACCGTACGTTGTTTTTCCCCCACAAAATGTACGAGCTCGATGCTTCTAACCAAATTATGCATTACAGCCCCTACAACGGCAAAACTTTGCCAGGTTATATGTTTGCCGGTACTGGTTTCTGGGATACGTTCCGGGCATTATATCCTTTCCTGAATTTGGCTTACCCAGGCATTAACAAAGAAATGCAGGAAGGCCTCATTAACGATTTTAAAGAAGGTGGTTGGTTACCGGAGTGGTCGAGCCCGGGTTACGCCAATATTATGGTGGGCAATAATTCGGCTTCGGTCGTGTCGGATGCTTATATTAAAGGCTTGCGCGGTTACGATATAAATATTTTGTACGAAGCTTTGCTGAAAGGTGCGAACAACGAAGGTCCAATGACGGCCGTTGGCCGGGCCGGTGCGCAGTACTACAAAGAGCTAGGTTACGTGCCTTACGATGTAAAAATTAACGAAAATGCCGCCCGTACGCTCGAGTACGCTTACGACGATTTCACCATTTACCAGTTGGCTAAAGCGCTTAACCGGCCGCAAGCCGAAATTGATTTGTACGCCAAGCGTAGCCAGAATTACAAGCATTTATTTGATCCCGAAACCAAATTAATGCGCGGCAAAAACAAAGACGGCAAATTTATGGCACCGTTTAATCCGTTTAAGTGGGGCGATGCATTTACCGAAGGCAACAGTTGGCATTATTCCTGGTCGGTTTTCCAGGATATTCGCGGTTTGGCTAATTTAATGGGTGGTAAAAAACAATTTGTAGCCATGCTCGATTCGGTATTTAACATGGCACCGGTTTTTGACGAGTCTTATTACGGCGGCGTTATTCACGAAATCCGGGAAATGCAGATTGCCAACATGGGCCAGTATGCGCACGGCAACCAGCCTATTCAGCACATGCCTTATTTATACAACTACGCCGGCGAGCCCTGGAAAACGCAATACTGGGTACGCCAGGTAATGGACCGCATGTATAAAGGTACCCCCGATGGTTATTGCGGCGACGAAGACAACGGCCAGACCTCGGCGTGGTATGTGTTTTCGGCTCTGGGTTTTTACCCGGTTACGCCAGGCACTACCCAGTACGTTTTGGGTGCCCCTTTATTTAAAAAAGTAACCTTAAATCTGGAAAACGGCAAAAAGTTTACCATTGAAGCCCCCGATAACAGTGCCGAAAACCTATATGTAGAAAGCGTAAAACTAAACCGCAAAAACTACGACAAGAATTGGATCGATCATTTCGATATTTTAAAAGGCGGCAAAATTACTTTTAAAATGGAAAATAAGCCTAATACCCGCCGGGGTACCGAAGAGGCCGCTTACCCATATTCTTACTCTGATCAGAATAAATAAGCTTAAAGCCGGGAAAGCCGTTGCTTAAAGCTTTCCCGGTTTAAAAAGCAGAGAAAAAATAATCTAAATTTTAAACAGGCAGGTGGGCTTAGAGAATTATAGCACCAACTTAGGGTATTAAATTGCTGTGGCCGGTACCTGCTATTTTAAACCGGAAAAATATTCATACATGAACAGAAGATCATTTGTGCAAAGTTCGGCTTTAGTTGGTGCCGGCATTTTATTAAACCAGCACACCTGGGCAGCA
Organism: Adhaeribacter sp.; assembly: GCF_057359045.1. Lineage (NCBI taxonomy): Bacteria > Pseudomonadati > Bacteroidota > Cytophagia > Cytophagales > Hymenobacteraceae > Adhaeribacter > Adhaeribacter sp. The sequence continues at coordinate 80,557 of NZ_JBMQUD010000089.1, read as the reverse complement.
GCACCGGAGTTCCCGGTGGTACGTACGCCTCTGGCAAATCGTAAATTTAAAAGCAAAGCGGTAGAAGGCGCCATTACCGAATTTAAATCAAAGGTTAAAAACAAAGAGCTGGGCTGGCTTTTCGAGAACTGCTTTCCCAATACCCTGGATACAACGGTTACGTTTACCACCCAGAATAACCGCCCCGATACGTATGTAATTACCGGCGATATTGATGCCATGTGGCTGCGCGACAGCACCGCCCAGGTATGGCCCTATCTTAAGTTTATCCGGAAAGATGCGCCGTTGCAACAATTAATTGCCGGGGTAATAAACCGACAAACCACTTGTATTTTACACGATGCCTACGCCAATGCTTTTTACCATGAGCCAACCAAAGTAGGAGAGTGGGCCAAAGATAAAACCGCCATGAAACCCGGTGTACATGAACGCAAATGGGAAATCGATTCTTTGTGTTACCCTATCCGGCTGGCGTATAATTACTGGTCGGTTACTGGCGATACCAAACCTTTTGATGCGCAGTGGCAAAAGGCAATTAAAACCATATTGCAGGTTTTCCGGGAACAGCAACGCAAAGAAAATTTAGGCCCTTACCGGTTTCAGCGCGAAACAGCTGTTGCCACCGATACCTTGCCCATGAGCGGTTACGGTTACCCGGTAAAACCCGTAGGCTTAATTTGTTCGGCTTTCCGGCCCAGCGACGATGCCACGGTATATTCTTTTTTAATACCGTCTAACTATTTTGCAGTAGTAAGTTTGCGCCAGGCCGCCACCATGCTGGAAAAACTGTTCAACGACAAAACCACCGCTACGGCTTGTAAAGACCTCGCCGACGAAGTGGAAAAAGCGTTACAGCAATATGCCATTATAAATCATCCGCAACACGGTAAAATTTTTGCCTTTGAGGTAGATGGCTTTGGGAGTAATTACCTGATGGATGATGCCAATATACCTAGTTTATTGTCGTTGCCTTACCTGGATGCCGTTAAAGTAAACGACCCGGTTTATCAGAACACCCGTAAATTTTTATTATCCGAAAACAATCCGTTTTTCTTTAAAGGTAAAGCCGGCGAAGGTATTGGCGGGCCACACGTAGGCCAGGATATGATTTGGCCCATGAGTATTGTGATGCGGGGTTTAACCAGCACCAGCGACGACGAAATCAGGGCTTGTATAGAAGCTTTGCGGCAAACCCACGGCAAAACCGGTTTCATGCACGAGTCTTTCCATAAAGATAATCCCGAGAAATTTACCCGTTCGTGGTTTGCCTGGGCCAATACTATTTTTGGGGAGTTCCTCTGGAAAACTTACCAGGAGAAACCAAAGTTACTGGCTTAATATTTAAACAACCCAACTACTGCGCTTAGCCAGATGTATGTACCTGCTTAAACACAGTAGTTGGGTTAGTAATTATTTATTCCCGGCTACCATGTATAGAAGCATCTTTTAGGCTCTCCATCCAAAATATTCTTTTATAATGCCTTGTCTAAGAAGAGATATTTAAAAAATATTGCCGCTAACCTTTTAAGTGCCCGCTAAAGAGTTACTGGTTTTATTATTAGTTCAAATGCGTCAGATTAGTCTTTTTTTATTCTGTATTGTTCCCTTGGCGGTTTTTTCGCAAAGCAAACCAACCACTAATTGGGTAAAGTACGTGAACCCGATAATTGGCACGGCTAAAATGGGCCACACCTACCCGGGTGCCACGGTACCCTTTGGTATGGTGCAACTCAGCCCCGATACGGATACTATACCTTATGCGGTAAACGGCAAATACAACGGCGAGGTCTATAAATATTGCGCCGGTTACCAGTACGACGACCCGACCATCGTGGGCTTTAGCCATACGCACTTTAGCGGCACCGGCCACTCCGATTTGGGCGATTTTTTAATAATGCCCACTACGGGCAAATTGCAGTTAAATCCAGGCACGGAAGCCAAACCCGAAAGTGGCTATCGCTCGGTATTTTCCCATAAAAACGAAGTAGCCGAGCCCGCCTATTATAAAGTAAAGCTCGATGACCACAATATTTTAGCAGAATTAACGGCCAGCAACCGGGTGGGTTTTCACCAATATACCTTCCCGAAATCGGACCAATCGCATATAATCCTGGATTTAATGGCCGGCATTTACAACCACGATGAGAAAAATGTGTGGACGTTTATGCGCGTAGAGAACGATACCTTGATTACCGGTTATCGGCAAACGAACGGCTGGGCCCGCACCCGCACGGTCTATTTTGCCATGAGTTTTTCGAAACCCTTTTACCAGTACGGCAACAAAGATTATTCCAAGGCCCAAGTGTACCGTGGCTTCTGGCGGAAGTTCGACCAGACCAAAAACTTTCCGGAATTTGCCGGCAAGCAGTTCCGCGCGTATTTCGATTTTAAAACCACCGAAGGCGAAAAAATAAAGATAAAATTTGCCTTATCGCCGGTAAGTACGGAAGGCGCTTTAAAAAATATGCGCTCCGAAATTCCGCACTGGGATTTCGAAAAAGCCAAAAAAGCGAGCCAGGATTTATGGAACAAGGAGTTTAATAAAATTGCGGTGAAAGCCATCGACGAAAAGGAACTGGTTAATTTTTATACCGCCATGTACCACACGTTCCTGGGGCCAACTACCTACATGGACGTAGACGGCAATTACCGCGGTCTGGACCAAAATAACCACGTGGCCAAAGGTTTTACCAACTATACCACCTTCTCGCTCTGGGATACTTACCGCACGCTGCACCCGTTTTTTAACTTAATTCAGCCCAAGCGCAACGCCGATATGGTGCAGTCGATGCTGGCGCATTACGAGCAAAGTGTGCATAAAATGCTGCCGGTTTGGTCGCACCACGCCAACGAAAACTGGTGTATGATTGGCTACCACAGCGTGCCCGTTATTGCCGATGCCGTGATAAAAGGCAACGCGCCGTTTGACGCGAATAAAGCCCTGGATGCCTGCGTACAAACCGCCCGCACCAAATATTACGACGGCCTGGAATATTACATGCAACTCGGTTTTGTGCCCGAAGATAAAAACAGCTCGTCGGTGTCTAAAACCCTGGAATATGCTTACGACGATTGGTGCATTGCCCAAATGGCCAAGAAACTGAACCGCCAGGATATTTACCAGGAATTTATGAAGCGCTCCGAAAATTACAAAAACGTATGGGATGCCAAAATCGGGTTTATGCGGCCTAAGCTGAGCGATGGCACTTTTAAGAAAGAATTTGATGTACTAAGTACCCACAACCAGGGATATATTGAAGGCAACGCCTGGAACTATAGTTTATACGTACCGCATAATCCTGCTGATTTAATTGCTCTAATGGGTGGCAATAAAAAGTTTGTACCGCACCTCGATTCCTTGTTTACCATGGAGCTGCCCGATAAATTCTTTGCCGAAACCGAGGATATTACCCGCGAGGGCATTATTGGCAATTACGTGCACGGCAACGAGCCTGCCCACCACGCTGCGTATTTATACAACTGGACAGACCAGCCCTGGAAAACGCAGGAACGCATCCGGATGATTCTGAAAAAAATGTACCGTCCCACTCCCGATGGGTTGGGCGGCAACGACGACTGCGGCCAGATGAGCGCCTGGTATTTATTTAGTACGCTTGGTTTTTACCCGGTAGCCCCTGGCTCCGAAGAATATGCCTTGGGTAGCCCGGCCGTAAAAGAAGCCACCTTGCAACTCGAAAACGGCAAAACATTCCGGATTGATACCAAGAACCAGTCGGATAAAAATGTGTACGTACAAAAAGTAATCTTAAACGGTAAAGAATTAACCATACCAACTCTGTTGCACAGTGCTATTATGAACGGCGGCAACCTGACGTTTTACATGGGCAATAAACCAAATAAAAAAATATATAAATAAATATTTCCGGGGAAGTAGGTCGGGAGGGGTAGAAAAAATAGAGAAAGCTATTTAAAATATTTAGCGGCTAGTACCCAGATTAAGTAAATTTGTTAATACCACCGCCGGAGTACCTAAAGATTAAAGATATACAAATAGCCGAATTTAGGTACAGGCGCCGCCAAAACGGCAACGTTACCATTGACTTTAAAATATACTCCTGAAAATTAAAACAGATTAATTTTGGAAAGTGCGGTAAGGTAAGTTAAAATGCCGCTTAAAATATATAAACAGGTAAAAAAGCTTTACAATTTTATTAAATTTAATTTAACATCCTCCACCAAAAAGAATGCGTTGCGTTCTTTTAATGAGAACTTGGTTCAGGTAATCCTACTTTTGCCCGAATTGTTAATCCAAAAGGTACTATACTACAAAGCGACATGGAAAATACCGTTAAAAAGAGGCCAATCATTAATGATATAGCCCAGAAACTTAATATTTCCATCACTACGGTTTCTTTTATTTTAAATGGGAAAGCCAAGGAAAGACGTATTAGCGATAGTGTAACCGAAAAAGTATTAAAGTTGGTTGATGAATTGGGGTATAAACCTAACCAGTTAGCCAAAAGTTTGCGAACGGGCAAAACCAATATTATTGGGTTAATTGTAGAAGATATTGCTAACCCTTTCTTTGCCAATATTGCCCGGCTAATTGAAGAGAACGCGTACAAAGAGGGCTATAAAATATTATACTGCAGTACCGAAAATAATACCACCAAGACAAAGGAATTAATTAGCATGTTCCGCGATCGGCACGTAGATGGGTACATTATTACCCCACCCGTAGGCATCGAAGAAGAAATTCAGGAACTAATTAACGCCAAACTGCCGGTAATTTTATTCGACCGGTATTTACCCGATTTATTTACCAATTATGTGGTTGTAGATAATTTTGGTGGTACTTATATGGCTACCAACCACCTGAACCAGCAGGGCTTTCAAGATATTGCTTTTATTACCATCGAATCGGGGCAAACCCAAATGGAGAACCGTCAGATGGGCTATGAAAAAGCCATCCAGAAACTAAACAAGAATAAATATATCAAGAAAGTCTTGTTTGAGGAAGATCCCGAAATAACCATTGCGCAAATATATTCTTTTTTAAAAGAGAATAACCAGATAGATGCGATAGTGTTTGGCACCAATTACTTAGGCGTGAGAGGGTTAGAGGCAATTAAGCGGCTGGGGCTTAAAATTCCTGCCGATATAGGCGTTGTATCTTTCGATGATCATGATTTGTTCCGGTTGCATACCCCCTCCATAACCGCTATTGCGCAACCCATAGAAGATATATCAAAACAAGTAATAAAAATATTGCTTGGTCAATTAACATCTTCGGAAAAAAGTAAAAAAGACCATGCTATTATTTTGCCCGCCAACTTAATTTTGCGCGAATCATCGATTAAACAATAACTTCAAATAACGCTACTAATTTTTAGCTCATAAGGCAGAGCGTAGAACAAAGTATTTACAAAATTTGCTAAAACGTTTTAATTAATTATTTTTGTTAATCAGGTTAAATGTTTAACTAAACGCTTGGTAAATTTTGCTCTTAATTTTTAGGACAGTCTGATACGCTTTTTTAGGTTAATTAAACTTAACGCGTGTTTAAACGGGGTAAATCTAATATACTTTGGCAAGGCTTAAGCAAGAACATATTACTTTGAAAGTAATTACATGAATAATAAAGAGGTTTTAGGAGTAGATATTGGCGGATCGCATATTACCGCGGCCTTGGTTGATATGCAATCGGGCACCATGGTACCCGATTCTTTGGTTCGGCTATCGGTAAACTCCCGCGGCACCACCGACGAAATTATTGCTGTTTGGTCTAAAGCCATGAAAAAGGCCCTTGATAGTTGCGCCGCAGCGGTGAGCAAAATTGGTATTTCCCTGCCAGGCCCTTGCGATTACGAAGCCGGTATCAGCAAAATTAAAAACCAGGATAAATACGACGCCCTTTACGGATTAAATTTAAAAGAATTAATAAGTAAAAAATTAAGCCTGGTAAGTCAAAACATCAAACTAATGAATGATGCCGGCTGTTTTTTGCAGGGCGAAGTATTTGGGGGAGCCGCTAAAGGCTATAACAAAGTAATTTGTTTAACATTAGGTACCGGTTTAGGTACGTCGCACTTTACCGATGGTGTAGCCGAAGATGCCAATCTTTGGTGTGCGCCTTTCCTGGACGGTATTGCCGAAGATTATTTATCGACCCGCTGGTTTGTAAACCGTTACCACGAACTAACCGGCAAAGCAGTAGCCGATGTAAAAGAGTTGGTGGGTTTGGTTAATGCCGAAGGTTGTATAAAGAATATTTTTAGTGAGTTCGGCGAAAATTTAGGCTTGTTTCTAACCAATTTTATTAAGCATAATCGTCCGGAGGTAGTGGTTTTAGGCGGAAATATAGCGCAGACCATGCCCTTGTTTATATCCTCGACGCAGCAGGTTCTTGTGAGCCAGCACTTAGAAGTGCCCATTCTGAAGGCCCAGTTAGGCGAAGAAGCCGCCATAATTGGTGCGGCCAGTTGCTGGTACTAAATTTACATTGGCAGCGTTCTGTAATTAACATTAAAAGAACATCATGATAACTTTGCCAGAATGGATTAAGTCTATAAATTTTTTCGGATACATTTTAGCTAAAGAAAGATCAAAATTGGGTTAATAGCTTTAAAGGCTAATGTTTTCTGATTGAGGCTAATAAATGAATATTTAAATTGCTGCTTTTCAACTTTAGTGTACTTAAACAAAGTGTTATTCTGAATATTAATATCCTGAACTGCTAAATTTACATAGGTTTGTTAAAACGTTTTAGCTAATTTTTTATAACTTGTACCTTTTAAAGGGCTATTTTGCAAATAAGAGTTTACCTAGGTATGCCAAGTATTTCAAAGTAAGCACTATACTTTAATAATCAATCTTATTCCAACCTCCACCACCCATGGCCGGAATTTCAACGAGTACTGCGAATAAAGCTGCAGATCAAAGTTACGAAGTAGGTAAAAGCTACACGGCGCCCCTGCTTACGGTAACCATGTTATTTTTTATGTGGGGTTTTATTACTTGCCTCAACGATATTCTTATTCCTAAATTAAAAGAGGTTTTTACGTTGCAGCACTGGCAAGCCATGCTCATCCAAACCGCTTTTTTTGGGGCTTATTTTATTGTCTCGCTTATTTATTTTTTGGTTTCTATCAGCAAAGGCGATCCTATTTTAAAAATTGGTTATAAAAACGGAATTATTGTGGGGTTAATAGTAGCGGCGGTTGGCTGCGTACTTTTTTACCCGGCCGCCGATTTTACCAGTTACAGCTTTTTCTTGTTGGCTTTGTTTGTGCTGGCGTCGGGCATTACCATTTTACAGATTGCGGCCAATCCTTACGTGGCGGTGCTGGGACCACCCGCTGGGGCCTCCAGCCGGATGAACTTAACGCAAGCCTTAAATTCTTTGGGTACTACCATTGCCCCGGTTTTGGGCGGGTATCTCATTTTTGAAGTAACCCATAACTTAAGTAATACTGGTCCGAATGCCGATTCGGTGAAAATGCCTTACTTGGGGTTGGCGGCGGCTTTGGTGGTTATTGCCCTTATCATAAAAGTATCGCGCTTGCCCCAGGTTACCGGCGAAGGTAAAATTATTGCCGATGCGGGCGCTTTAAAATACCGCCACCTGGTTTTAGGCATAATCTGTATCTTTATGTATGTAGGCGGAGAGGTAACCATTGGCAGTACTTTAATTAGTTTCTTTGCTTTGCCTCAGATAGCGGGTTTACCCGAATCAGAAGCCAAATATTATTTGGCTTTTTACTGGGGTGGGGCCATGATTGGCCGTTTCTTTGGGGCCGTGGCTTTATCGCAAGGTAGCCGTAATTCTAAAGCCTTATTAATTGGCATTATTACCCTGGTTACTTTCCTGAGCATTTACGGTTTGTACGATATAAACATGGCGTTACTTACTTTGGGTTTAATGGCTTTAAACTTGGGCGTGTTTTTTATTGGTAAGTCATTGCCGGGTCGTACTTTAGGTTTTTTTGCAGCCAGCGTGTTGGTGTTGCTTTTATTTACCATTTTTGCCGAAGGGCAGTTGGCCATGTGGTCGGTTATAGCTATTGGGTTATTTAATTCCATTATGTTTCCTACCATATTTACTTTGGCCATTAATGGGTTGGGGCTGCACACGAGTCAAGGGTCTTCTTTATTGGTAATGGCCATTGTGGGCGGCGCCATTATTCCGCCTTTGCAGGGCTACGTAGCCGATGTAACCGATAACCTGCAGCTATCGTTTTTAGTGCCTTTGTTTTGCTACCTGTATATTGTTTATTACGGGTTTGCCGGGGCCAAAGTAAAGCCAGCGATTGAACCAGGAAATTAACTGAACGGCTTCAGAATTACTTCAGATTGGCATGTTAAACTTGTTAGGGATATTGGGGACAATACCAAAACACCCTGGCAAAAACCAGCTTAGATTTGCTGTATTAGTTATTGAAGAATATTTATGCTGATTATCAGAATTGCTAAATTATAACCAGTAATATTTAAGTATTAATCCTCACTTTAAAATTTAACCTTTTACTATTCCGATTAAAAAATGCTACGAACACAGTTTACTTTATTAAACCTGGTGGTGGCGTTAGGTATATCCTGGATGTTTGGTAACCATGCTGCCGTGGCCCAACAACCCAGTGGCCAACGTAACGCTATCCCGTTAAACGATTTGTCGGCTTTTCAGAATCCGGGTAAAACCTGGCAAATTGTGGGCGACGTGCGTGCAACCTTAAACAAGGATAATGTACTAACCACCTCTAAAGGCACCGGTATTTTGGTAAATATGCCGGATAAGAAAAACCACGGTCAGGACTTATTAACTACCGCCGAGCACGGCGATGTGGAACTGGAACTGGATTATATGATGGCCAAAGGCTCTAATTCCGGCATTTACTTGCAAGGTCGCTACGAGCTGCAATTATTAGATAGCTGGGGCGTTAAAACCCCCAAAGCCGGCGATAATGGCGGTATTTACGAACGTTGGGACGAAAGCAAACCCGAAGGACAAAAAGGTTATCAGGGCTATGCTCCCCGGCAAAATGTAAGCCGCGCCCCAGGTCTATGGCAGCATTTACGGGTGGTTTTCCAAGCCCCCCGGTTTGATGCCAGCGGCAAAAAAACACAGAACGCCCGCATGCTGCGCGTAGAACTTAATGGCGTAACCATTCACGAAAATGTAGAATTATTGGGTGCTACCCGCGGTGCTATGGGCGAAGAAAAAGCGACCGGACCTTTGCGCATCCAAGGCGACCACGGTGCCGTGGCTTTCCGGAATATTTCTATTAGCAATAACGTTAGTGTACCGCAGCAGGCCAATAATAGCCGCAATCCGGTAGATCCTATTCTGGTAGAGGCGCCGGTAAATACCCTGTTGCGTAGTTTTATGGATATTCCCGGCGAACCGCGCGAGCGGATAGTGCATGCCATTTCGGTGGGCAGTCCGCAGCAAGTACATTACACCTACGATTTAGATAAAGGTGCTATTATTCAGGTTTGGCGCGGCAATTTCCTGGATGCTACGCCCATGTGGCACGAGCGCGGTGATGGTTCTTCCCGGCCGGCTGGTGCTGTACAGCGCTTTGGTAAACCTGTTTTTGCTTTGGCCAAAATGACTTCTCCAACCAGTGCCTGGACTGCCGACAGCACCGGTACCGGTTACCGGCCTAAAGGCTACACCCTCGATAACCAGGATCTGCCAACTTTCCAGTACCGCATTTACGGTACCCTGGTAACCGATGCCATCCGGGTATTAGATAACGGACAAGGTTTGCACCGCGAGATAACCATCCAGAATCCGGCAGCCGGTGAATTATACGCCCGTTTGGCCGAAGGTGCCACCATTGAAGAAGATAAAGCCAATGGCGTATACCAGATAGATGGCAAATCTTATTACCTGCGTCTCGATGATGCCAAAGGTACGAAGCCTGTGGTTCGCGATGCCAATGGCCGCAAAGAACTGGTAGTACCGGTAAAAGGCAAAGTAGGCTATTCTATATTATTTTAAGGGTAGATCATAGCTTAAGTGCTATAAGGTAAAACAGAGATATATTTTTAGTATCTGCTTAAATATTTAGTCGATGAAATTCTCAAGTAATTATAAGAAAAATAAATTTTTACGCCGGGCCGCCTTGCCGTTACTGCTGGCGGCTGGCGCCTTACTGGGTAATTCTCCGGCCCAGGCGCAGGAAGCGGCCAAGGAAGAATATTATTTTAAATTAATGCGCGTTAGCGCACCCGAAGGTACCATTCTGGAAGTAGGTGGTTTAACCATGTTGCCGAACGGTACGCTGGGCGTTTCTACCCGCAGGGGCGATATTTATATCGTAGAAAACCCCACCAGCCAAAGACCTTATTTCCGGAAGTTTGCTTCTGGCTTGCACGAGGTCTTGGGCTTGGCTTATAAAGATGGTGCTTTGTATTGCGCCCAACGCGGCGAGTTAACCAAACTGGTAGATACGAACCAGGACGGTAAAGCCGATGTTTACGAAACCGTTTACGCCTGGCCGTTATCGGGCCATTACCACGAGTACAGCTTCGGGCCTAAAATTGCTCCCGATGGTTCTTTCTTTGTAACCGGCAACGTGGCCTTTGGTAACGAGCAGTGGTGGCGGGGCGAAAGCCGGGTGCCGTGGCGCGGTTGGACCCTGAAAATCAGTCCGGATGGTAAAATGGAGCCCTGGGCTACCGGTATGCGGTCGCCGGCCGGTTTAGGTATCATCGACGACGAATTATTCTATACCGATAACCAGGGCGAATACGTGGGTTCGGGCGGAATATGGCACGTTAAAAAAGGTATTTTTGCGGGCCACCCGGCTGGTTTGCGCTGGTCTGGTTTACCAGGTTCGCCGGTAAAAATTACCACCGAGCAATTTAACGCTAAACTTAACCCCAGAGACTTTAAAGATGCCAACGGACGGGCCATTAAACCCGAAAACGTGGTAAATGAAAAATTCTTAACAAAAGCCGATCTGAAAAAAGATTTCCCGGAATTACAAATGCAGGCGGTAGTATTGCCGCATACTATTTTGGGTATTTCTAACTCCGAAATCGTTAAAATTCCGGAAGGCGCTTTTGGTCCGTTTGCCGGTCAGTTATTAGTCGGCGACCAGGGGCAAAGCAAGATTTCGCGGGTAATCATGGAAAAAGTAAAAGGTGAGTACCAGGGCGTAGCCATTGAATTCCGCAGCGGTTTTCAATCGGGGGTAATGCGGATGGCCTGGGCACCGGATAATTCTTTATTTGTAGGGGAAACCAACCGCGGTTGGGGCTCGGCCGGCGAAGCTAATCAGGGTTTGCAGCGTTTGGTTTGGAACAACCAGGTACCGTTCGAGATGAAAAACGTACGTGCCATGCCCGATGGTTTTGAAGTAGAATTTACGAAACCAGTAGACCGCAACTCGGCCGAAGATTTGGCTTCTTATTCCATCGAAAGCTTTACGTATAAATACCACCCGGTATACGGCAGCCCGCCGGTTAATATCGAGAACCCGAAAGTTAAAGGCGTTAAAGTATCGGAAGATGGCTTAAAAGCCCGCCTGATTGTAGATGATTTACGCCAGTATTATGTGCACAACATTTCGTTAGAAGGCGTTCGGGAAAAAGGTTCGTCATCTGCTTTGGTACATACCAATGCTTTCTATACCCTTAATAATATCCCAGATGGTGCTAAACTGCCTCTTACCCAAGCCAGTACCAGAAACTCCGGCAAAGAAGTAGCGGTAAAAAGAGTTCCTACCGAACTAATGAGAGACCGGTTTAACTATAAATTACAGTCGGCGGTGCCGGAAAGCGGTGCTAAAAACAACAATGTTACGGCAGCCAAAGGCGGCGTTAAAACCACCGGTAAAACTACTGCAACTAAAACCACCGCTACTGTTGAAAAAGCGCCTACTTTTGAAGCTATAAAACCGTTGTTGGCTAAAAACAACTGTTTGGCTTGCCACAATGCCGATAAGCGCCAGGTAGGCCCGGCGTACAAAGATGTAGCCAAACGGAAATATTCGAACGAACGGATTGTAAAGCTGATTCATAATCCGGAGCCGCAAAACTGGCCCGATTATGCTACCGAAATGCCACCAATGCCGCAAGTTCCCCGGGCCGACGCCCTTAAAATTGCGGCCTGGATCAATTCTTTAGATAAATAATTGCATGAACGGCCCGGGTCAGAAAATAAAACTGACTGATCCGGGCTGCTCGCAATTAATTCTTTGGGTATAACGGAGCGGCTGCCGGAGAAAATATTAAACTCCAATTTATAAAAGCAATCTTTAGGCTACCTATTTCTTCTGCGTAGTTTCTGCACCACCTAGGCTTCTTTCCCGCATAAACCAATTATTTATTCTTGTTCCTGATTAGCCTGCTAAAAAAGCCAGGAAGCTAACCTATTGTGTTTACTAAATTAAATCAAATTATAATTAACACCCATATTGCATGATTTCGCTTAAAAAACTTAAAAACATTGCCGCCTTATTTTTAGCTATTGGGCTTACCACCGCTTGCGCTACTAAATCGCAGAACTCCTCTGCCCAGAAATTAAATGAATTAACCAAATCGGAGGTTGCTGCCGGTTGGGTACTTTTATTCGATGGCAAATCGATGGACCAATGGCGTGGTTTCCGGAAAGAATCGGTGCCGGCGGCCTGGCAGATTGAAGAGGGTACTTTGGCCCTGGTGGGTAAAGGTGGCGGCGATATTATTACCAAAAACCAGTACGAAAACTTTGAACTCCAGCTCGAGTGGAAAATTTCGGAAGGGGGCAATAGTGGTATTTTCTTTAACGTGGTTGAAGATCCTAAATACCGCTACGTTTGGCAAACCGGCCCGGAAATACAGATTATAGACGATGAACGCCATCCAGATGCCAAACAAGGCAAAAACGGCAACCGCAAAGCCGGTACTAATTACGACCTAATGCCCTTAGCTACACCGGCTGTAAAACCGGTAGGAGAGTTTAATGCCGTGCGGGTTATTGTAAAAAATGGTCACGTAGAGCAATGGCTGAACGGAAAAAAAGTAGTAGAATACCAGCTTTGGAGCCCCGAGTGGGAAGCTTTGGTGAAAGGCAGCAAGTTTGCCTCCATGCCGGATTATGGTCGTCAGAAAAGTGGCTATATTGCTCTGCAGGATCACGGCGATAAAGTATGGTTCAGAAACATTAAAATCCGGCCTTTATAAAGTTATCCGTTACATAAGAAGAGGTAATCAGCCTTTAGATAATAATTAGTTAAAAGAAAATGCCCGGTAAATTCAAGTTTGCCGGGTATTTCTTTTTTTATGGTTAGAGGTAAGTGCTTAGCGAAAGATAAAGCAGGTGTAATGCCAAGTCGTATCAACTCCTTCCATACTTAACCCCATCCTGTCATGCTGCAAGCATCTATTGTGTAGACAGTAAAATAGGGAATAAAGAAATCATTAAAATTGCCTGTAATGTTATTTGACCACTAGGTCTTGGCCAGATGACAACACTAAGAGAGCATAAGTAGGGTGCCATACTGCGGTTTTACCTATTTAGTAAGCGATAGTCAGCCTGATTAATTTACTAGTTATAATTTAGACTTTACTGCTAGCTAATAACTATTTTAAATTTAACCAGTATACAGGTTCATTTTAATCATATTGTCTATTTATTCTATAGATTATTAGAAAATAATTTCAGGAATATTTGGTTGCTAAATAAAGTCTGTTTTTATTTGTCTATTATTTAAGTAGAGAAAGTAGACAAGATAAATAAATTTAAGTAAAACCATGAATAATATTTATGCAAAAGGAGCCGGGCGCGTTGGCATAACCACTAAAATTTATGGCTCGCCGGGTTGTTGTTGATTTTAAACTGGTAAAATCTTCATCCGTAAAAAAGTAATTTTTGAATAAGTATTTAACATGAAAAAAATTGTTCTCCTAATATATTTAGCTTATTTTATACCCTTATTAACTGCCTGGGCCCAGGAAAATAACCTGGTAGAAGTATCGGGTCACGTATCGGACCAGGAAACCAAAACCGGATTGCCGGGCGTGAGTGTTTATGTAAAAGGGGCTGTTACCGGTACCATTACTAACGAGAGCGGCAATTTTACTTTCCGGACCCGCTTAAAATTTCCTTTTACGCTGGTTTTCTCTTCGGTTGGTTTTCAGCCGCAGGAATATTTAGTTACCGGGCCCGAGTCTAAGTTAAATATTGCTTTGGTTACCCAAACTTTATTGGGGAAAGAAGTGGTTATTACGGCATCGCGCGTAGAAGAAAATATTCTTAAATCGCCGGTAGCTATCGAAAAACTGGATATTCGGGCCATCCGGGAAACACCGGCCCCCAGTTTTTACGATGCCCTCGAAAACGTAAAAGGGGTGCAAATGACCACCTCCAGCTTAACCTTTAAAGTGCCCAATACCCGCGGCTTTAATATCCCGAATAATTTCCGGTTTATGCAATTGGTAGACGGCGTAGATATGCAGGCCGCTACTTTGGGCGTTCCGCTGGGCAATGCCATTGGTCCCACCGAATTAGATATTGCCAGCGTAGAAATAACCCCGGGCGCCGCCTCGGCTTTATACGGCATGAATGCCATTAACGGCATGGCCAACCTCATTACCAAAAGTCCGTTTTTGCACCAGGGCTTAAGTATTTACCAGAAAACCGGCATTAACCACGTAGATGGCCAAGATTACGAACCCAGCCCCTTAGTTGATTTTGCGGTAAGATATGCCAAAGCTTTTAACGATAAATGGGCTTTTAAAATAAACGGCGCTTACATGCGCGGCACCGATTGGCGGGGCAGCACCGCTACAAACCAGAACCCCAACACTTCCAGTACTGCCAATCCCTTGTACCCCGAATTAAACGCCGACGCCAATAACCCGGCCTACGATGCCTGGAACAAATACGGCGACGATGCCTCGGCCAACGCCTTAACCATTAGCGGTATAACTTACAACGGCAAATCAAACCAGTCTTTTCAGTTAAGACGTACCGGCTATTGGGAAAAAGATGTAGTTAGCCCGTACGTAGATAATTTAAAGTTCGATGCGGCCCTGCATTACCGTTTGGGCGCCAACGCCGAAATTTCGTACGGTTACCGCGTAGGTAAAATGGATGGTTTGTTTCAGCGGGGAAATAAAATTCAGTTAGATAACGTAGTGGTACAAAATCATCGGGTAGAAATAAAAGGCGCTAATTATTTCTTACGTTCTTACCTGTCAGTAGAAAATACCGGCGATTCTTACAACATTAAACCCATGGTAGATAACCTGGAAATTAGCAGCGGCGGTAGCAATGCCGAGTGGAGCGCCAAATTCAAAAACGCTTTGCAAGGAGAGTTAAACAAAGGTGCCGATTTAGCCAACGCCATGAAAGCAGCCCGATCGGCTGCCGATGCCAGCCGCGTAGAACCCGGTACGCCAGCGTTTGATGCCCTTAAAAATACTATCCGCAGCATAAATAACTGGGACCATGGCAAAGTAGTAGCCGGCGCGCCAGCCACCGGAGGCGCATTGCTAACCCAACGTAGCCGGGTATACCATACCGAAGGCCAGTGGGATTTTACCGATAAAATTAAATTTATTAGTTTACTGGTGGGTTTAGATGCCCGGTTGTACGAAGTAATTCCGGATGGCAATAATTTTGTAGATTTTTCCCGGCCTATTGCCGAAAGAACCCTGCCTGGCGGTAATAATGTATACTACAAAAAGTTTGGCGGCTTTGGCCAGGTAACTAAAACACTTTTAGAAGATAAGTTAAAATTATACGGCTCGCTGCGCCTGGACTACAACCCAGAATTTGACCCAAAACTAAACCCCCGGATTGCGGCTGTTTATACTTTGGCGCAGAACCATAATTTCCGGGCTTCGTTCCAGAATGGTTTCCGGTTCCCGGCTTTGTTTGAGGCAGTTTCTTACGTAAATAACGGCAACGTGCGGCGGGTAGGCGGGCTTAGCTATATAAACGAAGGTTTAAATTACCTCGATAATTCGTATACATTGGCTTCTATTAATACCTTTAATGCCGCGGTAAACCGCGATGTAGCCAATGGCACGGCCACTAACACCCGGGAAGCAGCCCTTAGTAACCGGTATTTATTAGCGGTATCGGCCTTAGATAAAACCCGCCCCGAACGCATTAATTCTTATGAAATCGGGTACAAAAGCGTTTTATTTGAGAACAAACTGGTTTTAGATATAGATGCGTATACCAACGAGTACGACGGATTTTTGGGTCAGGTAGAGGTAGCCGTACCTTATTTACCGGCCGCTCCGGGCGGCGCTACATTAACTACGCAAGCCCAGGTAGGTACCGACGAAGCCGTACTGGCGGCCTTAGCTGCTAACCGTACAGCCCAGCAAACCCGGTACCGGGTATATACCAACGCCAAAAACAAATACCGTAACTATGGCTCCTCGCTGGGACTAACGTATAATTTCTACCAGAAATTTACCCTGGCCGGTAACGTAAATTACAATAATATTAAAGCCAACAACGCATCGGATGTATTTGTAACCGGTTTTAACACGCCCAAATGGGCGGCTAATGTATCGTTAGGTAACCGCGAGGTAGTAAAAAATCTTGGCTTTAACCTGGTTTACCGCTGGCAGGATTCCTTTTTGTGGGAGAGTCCTTTGGCCAACGGCGCGGTACCGGCTTACCACACCTTTGATGCGCAAGCCACCTACCGTTTACCCGAAAGTAAAACCGCTATTAAATTGGGAGGTACCAATATCTTTAACAACCGCTACATCCAATATGCTGCCGGGCCAAGCATTGGTGGGTTATATTATGTAGCCGTTACCATAGATGGTTTACTAAATAAATAAACCTATAGGCTTCCGGCTTTAATCTCCATCAGACTGAATATTTCATTTATATGACCGACGATATGTGTAAGCGGCAAAACTAAGCTGGCATTTAAGCAGAAAAGCGATGCCGGCCTGGCTTTGCCTCGTTTTCTCCTTAACAACCAGCAACATGAAACTTAAAATAGAACCAGGATATTTTTTATCGCCTGACAATGAACCCCGAAGAACCGCCGAAGGGGCTGCATCTATCAATTATTTAGCTTTATTAGATCAAATTCTGCCGCCGGTGCCGCCCGTACTTATTACAAAAGTATGGCTCAAAGAAATCGAAACCATGAAGAACACCTGGCAGGTTCAGTTGCAGAATGTGGCCGCCGTACACAGTTTTTTACAGAAACAATTGCGCACGGGCAAAGCAAACGCCCGGGTACCTGGTGCCGCCGATTTGCTGGAGAAACCCGGACAAGGATATTCTTTTACTTTACCCGGTTCGTCAACGGCTTTTGGCTTGTTTGCCGCCACTTTATTCCGGAAAAGTTATTGGTTTAACAACCGGGCGCAGGTAAATCCGGCAACCAATACCTTAAAGCTATTTCTGGACTTGTCCGAACTAGCCGTGCTGGAACAGGAGTTAAGTATATTATTAGAGGCGCTAACATCTACTGATTATGTAGCTACTCTTTTGCAATGGCAGATAAGGCAACGGAAGCTGGTAAAGCAGCACCAGATGCAAAAAATGGCAGGATAAATAAGCAGGAGCCGCGTACAATCGTCCTGGCCAGCAGCTTAATTCCTTATTTTGGTGGCCCATATAGCTTTGTATAAGCTGTATTTGCTTTCATATTTAAAGAAATTATTTTAGGTTTATATTTTAAAAAGTCTGACCATCTAAAAATTATAAAACTATGGCATTAAGATTAGGCGATATAGCCCCGGATTTCACTGCGGAGACCTCAGAGGGAACGATCCATTTTCACGAATGGATTGGCGACAATTGGGCAATATTTTTCTCGCATCCGCGCGATTATACACCGGTTTGTACTACTGAGTTGGGCGCCGTTGCCCGCATAAAAGGCGAATTTGATAAACGTAACACCAAGGTTATTGCCATTAGTGTAGATCCACTGGAATCGCATGCCGGCTGGATTCAGGATATTAATGAAACCCAGGATACTACCGTTAATTTCCCGTTGATTGCCGACCCCGACAAAACCATTGCCAACCTGTACGACATGATTCACCCGAACGCCAGCGATACGGCAACGGTGCGGTCGGTGTTTATTATTGGGCCCGATAAAAAGATTAAATTACAATTAACTTACCCGGCTTCTACCGGCCGCAATTTTGCCGAAATTATCCGGGTACTGGATTCTTTACAACTTACCGCCAATTATAGTGTAGCAACCCCGGCTAATTGGGAGCAAGGCCAGGATTGTGTAATTGTTCCGGCCGTAAAAGACGAAGATATTCCGGCTAAATTTCCGAAAGGGCATAAAGTAATTAAGCCTTACCTGCGCACCACACCGCAGCCTAATTTATAATATTTTTAATCGGATGCTGGTTTTGTACCGGCATCCGATTTTTTTAGGATCATTTTCCTGAATCTCTATAGATTTGATATGATAATATTTTACACGAAATATTTATCTTTGGCTAATATTTACCGGCTGGTCGTTTTTCTTGTTTTATTTTCTGGAGGGCTAGTGAATAATAATCTACAGGCTCAAACAGCGACTAAAGAAGTAACTGACCGGAGCCAGGCATGGCTAGGGTATTTTAACCAAACGCGGCTTTCAGATAAATTTTCGTTGTGGCTGGATTTGCATGCCCGCCGCACTGATTTTCTGGACCGTTGGGCAACCACCATTATTCGGCCGGGGGTTACGTATCATATTTCGGAGCATACGCGGTTTACGGCGGGGTATGCGTATGCTGCCCACTGGCCGGCTCTAGAAACCCAGCAAACGGTACGGCCAGAGCATAGGCTTTGGCAGCAAGTAAACTGGTCGGGGCGGAGTAAGCGGTTGCAAACAAACCAATGGGTACGCCTGGAACAACGTTTTAACCGGAATATAGCGAATGATGCTTTGCAGGATGGATACCATTTTAACTGGCGAGTGCGGTATATGCTGGCTTTACTGGTGCCACTTACCGCCGATGCCATTGCGCCGCAGGTACCTTTTTTAGTTTTAAACGATGAACTGCACGTAAACTTTGGTAAAGAAATCGTTTATAACTACTTCGATCAGAATCGTTTATTTGCCGGAGTTGGTTACCAGTTTACCAAAAACCTGAATGCGCAATTAGGCTATATGCACGTTTTTCAGCAGCAACCTGCCGGTAACCGGTTTTTTAATACCCATACCCTGCGGCTATTTATATTTCAGAATCTTGATCTCCGGAAAAAAGAAGTTATTGTTCCCGCAAAATAATAGAATATGAATTTACCAGATAAAGGATTCCCTGATAACAATGCCCGGTTAAATGTAAATGCGGTTGGTGCAGAAACGATGTCGCTGGCTGCACCAGCTTCGTTCCGGAAAAAAAATCGCATTAAACGAATTTGGTTAGTTGTTGCTGGGGTGATTTTGCTGGCGGTTTTTGGGTTATACCGGTTCGGTTCGGTAAAGCTGGTTTCGGCCTTTGTTACGGAAAATTTTACCAGCGATTTTTTTATTTATATGCTGGGTGGATTTTTAGCCCAAATGGTAGATGGCGCTTTGGGAATGGCTTACGGTTTAACTTCTACTACTTTTTTGTTAACCATTGGGGTACCACCGGCGGCGGCTAGTGCCAGTGTGCATACTTCCGAAATATTTACCAGTGGTGCTTCGGGGCTCATGCACCTGAAACTGCGTAATGTAAATAAAAGATTATTCCGGATTTTGTTAATTCCGGGCGTATTGGGAGCTATTCTGGGGGCTTACGTGCTCTCGTCGTTGGAAGCGTACAATTATATTATGAAACCGCTGGTGGCCAGTTATACGTTGGTGTTAGGTATATTAATTATTATTAAGGCTTTTAAACCAAATCGCAGCCGCATTAAATCTAGCCGCATTGCGCCCTTGGCTTTATTCGGCGGCTTTGTCGATTCGGTAGGGGGTGGAGGCTGGGGACCGGTGGTTTCTTCGAGTTTAATTGCGGGCGGCCGCTCGCCCAGGTTTGCCATTGGCTCGGTAAACCTAACGGAGTTCTTTGTGGCTTTTGCCAGCTCAGTTACTTTTTTTGCCATGATAGGTTTAAGTTACTGGCAAATAATTGCAGGCCTGGTGGTGGGTGGCGTTATTGCGGCTCCCATTGCTGCTAATCTTTCTAAAAAACTGCCGGTTAAATCGCTGATGATTTTGGTAGGAGTACTGGTAATTCTGGTAAGCTTGCGTATATTATATATGGCCTTAACCTAAAGCTAAACCTGTGCCTGTCAGGCAATTCGCCTCATTATTAACTATAACATAGATTAGCTATTGGCGATTTTTCAGCTGCGCAAAACCACTCTTTTGTCGTTAGCAAAAGCTATTATTCCAGCCTGCTTTTAAAGTAGCGCAAGTTAACGGCTTAAATTAATGCCGGTTATTAGGTCCTTCGGTTAAAGCTATATCAAACTTTAAGGCCATATTGTGGAGTTGTTCCTTAATCAGCTTTAAGTTGCGCCGGCGCCGGATTAATTTTAAATCCAGCATTTGTTGTTCGCCGGTTTTCATGGTTAAGGTAAGCGCAAAAGTTGCAATGTGCATGGCGGCTACCTGGGCGAACGGAATTACAATTTTCCGGCGAAAGTGTCCTTGCTTCTGAACAATATAATCTGGCGTAATTTCGAAATAAGCCTGGGTGCCAAAAATAGAGGTGTTCTGCGACAGAATATAGCACAGGTAACCAACAGCCATTACCAGAAAAATGTAATACAAAAAATTCCGATCGTTGGTGGGGTTTTCAGAAAATATGAGAAATAGCGCGTAAATTATCCAGAAAAAGACCAGCATTAATTGTACGCCAAAAGATAACCGGGCATTACGGGAAGGTCTTAATCCCACTCGAACTAAGGATCTCATGCAGTAGGGTATAGGTTAAACGAACCGTGAATATAGGAAAAAGTAGGTTCCAAGATACTTTTGTGCGGCAAGTACTACGCTGCAAATAAAACAAAATAAAAAATATTCCGGCCGGTTTACCTGCTAAGCAGTTGATAGCCAGCTTAGGTAACCAAACCGGCCGGTAATTGAAAAATTAAACTAAATTTTTAGGGTAAAATATATTTAACCCGGTTTACTTTAACGTAGCGTTCAGCCGCATTTCGGGCACGGCTTTTAAGGCCGCCGATATGGGGCATTTTTCTTTTGCTTCCTGCGCATACCGCTGAAAATCTTCATTGCTCATATCGGGCACCTCGGCTTCGGTATTTAATTCAATCAAATCAATAATGGGGCCGTTATCGGTTACCGTAAGCTGTACAGTGGCTTCGGTTAAAATACGGGTTGCTGGTTTGCCGGCTTTTTCGAGTAAGCTACTCAAAAACATAGAATAGCAACCAGCGTGGGCAGCACCTATTAATTCTTCGGGGTTGGTGCCTTTATCATCGCCTTCGAACCGCGTTTTAAAAGAATACGGGCTGTTTAGGGCACCGCTTTTAGTAGATACATTGCCTTTACCCTCTTTAAGGCCGCCGTGCCAAATGGCATTTGCTTTGTTTATAGCCATATTTTTATAATTAATTTAGGTGAATAGTTTGTTTTGGTGTTGGTAATATTACTCAAAAAGTTTTTAAGTAGTTCTTATAAATTAGAGTTTATACGGCCAGGTATTTAATATTTATAAAGCCAAAGTGCCTTTTTGTGTGGCGAACCTGTTATTTTAGCAGTTTATTTTTTAAAAAGTAAAGCTACTGTTCTCCCGTATGGGTATAAAAGCAATATTAAGTAAGCCCCTGGCTGCCCTCACTTATCGCCGCAACCAAGCCTGGATGCAGCAACCCGTTACGACCCAGGCGGCAATATTTAAGCAAATTATAAAACAAGCTGCGGGCACCGCTTTTGGCCGGGAGCATAGTTTCGATAAGATTCAGACCCACGCCGATTACGTAAAGGCTGTTCCGGTGCGCGATTACGAAGGTTTAAGCGCTTACTTTAACCGGGTTAAGAAAGGCGAGGCCAATGTTTTATGGCCCGGCAAACCGCTGTATTTAGCAAAAACCTCCGGTACCACTTCGGGTACCAAGTATATTCCTATTTCCCCTGACTCTATCTCAAATCATATAAACGGAGCCAAAGAGGCGTTGCTCCATTATATTTACAACACCGGTAAAGCGCAGTTTCTGGATGGCAAACTCATCTTTTTATCGGGTAGCCCCGAGTTGGAAGATGTAGGCGGTATTAAAATTGGGCGTTTATCGGGCATTGCCAACCACCACGTGCCGGGTTATTTACGCACCAACCAATTGCCTACTTACGCAACCAATTGCATCGAAGATTGGGAAACCAAGCTAGATGCCATTATCGACGAAACCATCCGGGAGAAAATGACCTTAATCTCCGGCATTCCGCCCTGGGTGCAAATGTATTTCGATAAAATTGTGCAGCGTACCGGCAAACAAATAAAAGATGTATTTCCGGATTTTTCGTTGTTTGTGTACGGCGGCGTAAATTTTAGCCCGTATAAAGCCAAACTGTTCCAGACCATTGGTCGCCCCGTCGATTCCATCGAATTATTTCCGGCCTCGGAAGGCTTTTTTGCTTTTCAGGATCAGCAGCACGATCCGGGTTTGTTGTTGCTTTTAAACAGCGGTATTTTTTACGAATTTATTCCGGCTAACGAATATTTTAATCCTAATCCTACGCGCCTGACCATTGGCGAAGTAGAAACCGGCGTTAACTACGCGTTGGTTATTAGCAGCAATGCCGGCTTATGGAGTTATTCGCTCGGCGATACCGTGAAATTTACCTCCACCCAACCTTATAAATTAATTGTTTCGGGGCGCATTAAGCATTTTATTTCGGCGTTTGGCGAGCACGTAATTGGCGAAGAAGTAGAGAAAGCCTTGCAGCAAACCCTTAAACAGTTTCCGGAAACCGAGGTGGTAGAGTTTACCGTGGCACCAGTGGTAAGTGCCGGCAACGGTCAATCGCACCACGAGTGGCTGATAGAGTTTGCGCAACCACCGCAAGATTTAAAAGCTTTTGAGCAGGAATTGGATTTACAGTTGCGGCAATACAACACGTACTACGACGACCTGATTACGGGCAATATTCTGGCAACTTTAAAAGTAAAAGTCTTGCGCCCACAAGCGTTCCAGAATTACATGAAGAGCATTGGCAAACTGGGTGGTCAAAACAAAGTGCCCAGGCTAAGCAACGACCGGAATATTGCCGATAAGCTTTTAACTTTTACTACTAAATAAATTTACTTTTTATCGGGTTATGCAAATGTTAAAATATTTAATAAAACCAACCGATAAGTTTTTAATCTTTTATGTCGCGCTCATTATTCCTATTATCTGGAAATTAATTTTTATCACCTCATTTAACTGGATACCGTCACCGGAGTTTTTAATATTTTTTGGCCTTTTAATTTTTTGTGGGTTATTCTGCCTGGCCATGTTAATTGATATAAAGTTTAGGTCCAGAATTAGGAAATATTTTTCGTTACCTTGTTATGTGGTAGTAGCTTTGTTAGTGGTTTGGTATCCTTATAAAAATTATTTAGTTGGTAAGTGCGAAAGCGAGGCTAATCAGATAATAGAAAGAATAGAATTGTACAAAACTCAATACCAGGAATATCCTCCTGATTTAAAATCCGAATTTTTCAAAGATTTAGATCTAAAAACACCAATCCATACAGAATTTGAGTATTGGGCAAACCAAAATCAAGACACTTATTCTGTGAGATTTTATTCATTTAATGGTATGACCGGAAGTTTTTATAAAGGTAAGTGGCATTACCATGATTAAAATTTAGGCAATTAATTTATAAACTATTAATTAAGCTAAAAAACTATCCTTTGACTCTACAAAATAAAAAGCGGATTGCTATTTTGGGCTCCACGGGTTCTATTGGTACCCAGGCATTAGACGTTATACAGGCGCACCCTGATTCTTTTGAGCTGGAAGTGCTTACGGCTTACAGTAACGCTGATCTGCTTATCCGGCAGGCATTGGCGTTTAAACCAAATGCCGTGGTAATTGGCAATGAAGACCTTTACCATACCGTTTTTGAAGCCCTGGACCCCCACGATATAAAAGTGTATGCCGGCGAAAATGCTTTAAGCTCCGTGGTAGAAATGGATACCATTGATTTGGTTCTAACCGCTATGGTGGGTTACGCGGGTTTAAAACCCACCATCCGGGCCATACAAGCCGGTAAAAATATTGCTTTGGCCAATAAAGAAACCTTGGTAGTAGCCGGGCAACTGGTAACCGAGCTAGCGCGCCAGAAAGGTGTAAATATTTATCCTGTCGACTCGGAGCATAGTGCCATTTTTCAGTGCTTGGCCGGCGAATTTAATAATCCTATCGAGAAAATAATTTTAACCGCTTCGGGTGGACCTTTCCGGGGTAAAAATGCGGCGTTTCTGGAAAACGTTACGAAAGAACAAGCCCTGAAGCACCCTAACTGGGATATGGGCGCCAAAATTACCATCGATTCGGCTTCGCTCATGAACAAAGGCCTGGAGGTAATTGAAGCCAAATGGTTGTTTGGGCTGGATTATAACCAAATAGAAGTAGTGGTGCATCCGCAATCAATAGTGCATTCTTTGGTGCAGTTCCAGGATGGCTCCATAAAAGCCCAATTAGGCCTGCCCGATATGAAATTGCCCATCCAGTACGCTCTGAGCTATCCCCAAAGACTAAAATCAGATTTTCCGCGTTTCAGTTTTGCAGATTACGCGCAGCTAACCTTTGAGCAACCCGATACCGAAACTTTCCGGAACCTGGCGCTGGCTTACGAAGCCATGGGGCAGGGTGGCAATATGCCCTGCGTTTTAAATGCTGCCAACGAGGTAGCCGTACAAGCTTTTTTAACCGATAAAATCAAATTTCTGGAGATGTCGGACCTGATTCAAAATTGCTTGGCAAAAGTTGTGTATATTGCAAAGCCTACCTACGACGATTACGTGCAAACCGACCGGGAAACCCGTTTGCGGGCCGCCGAGCTTTTGAAAGTAAGGGTTTGGTAAGGTTGTTGTGCAGGCAACTAACATTAATAAAGAAAAGGGTAGCGCCCTTTTGTCAGAAGAATTTATACAAGAGAATTTAGTTTTAGATACAGATAGATGGATGTTTTAGTGATGGTAGGCCAGTTGATTCTGGGCCTCACAATATTAGTAGGATTACACGAATTAGGCCACATGCTTACGGCTAAATGGTTTGGCATGCGCGTCGAAAAATATGCCATTGGCTTTCCGCCCAAGGTTTTAAGCAAGCAAATCGGGGAAACCGAATACATGATTGGCGCGGTACCGCTGGGTGGTTTTGTAAAAATATCCGGCATGATTGACGAATCGCTGGATACGGCTAACATGAGCGCAGAACCCCAACCCTACGAGTTTAGAGCCAAACCCGCCTGGCAACGCCTGATTGTAATGATGGGAGGGATTATTGTAAATGTAATTACCGGCGTAATTATTTTTATTATCCTGACGCACCAGTACGGCGAACCATATTTACCAGTAAACGAGGTTAAATATGGCGTAGTACCCAACGAGTTAGGTAAAGAAATGGGCTTCGAGACTGGCGATAAAATTGTAAAAATAAACGGCCAACCTTTCGAGAATTTCGACGATATCTACGACCCGGATGTATTGTTAAGCAAGGATGGTTACTATACCGTTGACCGCAACGGGCAGCAGGTAAATATTCCGATTCCGGTGGATTTAATGGACAAAATGGCCGACAACAAAGACCAACTCCGGTTTGTAGAAATTATTCTGCCATTTGAAGTAGGTAAAGTACTGTCTGGCAAGCCCGCCGACAAAGCTGGTTTAAAGACGGGCGATAAAATTCTAAAAGTAGGTAATACCGAAACGCCTTATTTCCACAACATGCAATTGGCTTTGTTGGCTCAAAAAGGCAAAGCAACCAACCTTACCGTAGACCGCGATGGTAAAATCATCAATTTAAAAGCCGAAGTAGACGAAGAAGGCCGTCTAGGTTTTGAGCGGGTACCTTTGCTTAAATATTCTATTAAAGATTATAGTTTAGCCGAGTCTATTCCGGTTGGTACCAGCAAAGCTTTTTCTATTATTACTACCAACATTAAAGGTTTTGCTAAAATATTCCGGGGCGAAGCTTCGGCTTCTAAATCGTTAAGTGGCCCCATTGGTATTGCCCAGGTTTTTGGTAATACATTTAGTTGGCATAATTTCTGGTTTATAACCGGTATGCTTTCGATGGTGTTGGCTTTTATGAACTTTTTGCCTATTCCGGCGCTCGATGGCGGCCATGTAATGTTCCTGACTTACGAGATGGTAAGTGGCCAGAAACCATCGGACAAGTTCCTGGAGAATGCTCAGAAAGTTGGTATGGTTTTATTACTGGGCCTGATGGGTTTTGCTATTTTTAATGATGTATTTAAATTAATTTTTTAGACGGATGCGTGACTTAGGAGTAAGATTTTGGTATTTGGGCTTAGTTATAATTTTTTTATTTACCGCCTTTGCCGCGCAGGCACAGGTAAGCCAGGCTTTACCAGATTCTGTTCCGGGCACTAACGCACCCGCTGGTTTTCATTACGTAGAAAAAGGCGATACCTTTTATAAGCTTTCGCGCCTGTACCAGGTACCCATCGATTCGTTGCAGGCCTGGAATGGCCCGGACCTTAAGTTAGGCGCCACCATCCGGGTAAAAGCAACTGCAACGGCCAATGCTCCAACACTAAAAGCAATTAAACCTGAGGTGGTTATAAAAAGTCCTGTGCCGCCGGCTCCGGTTACAAAAGAACAGCAACCGACCGGGCAAGCACCTGCGCCCGAGCAACCAGCGGCTTTTAACGTGCCCAAAACCGCCCAGCGGGTAATTGTGGTTCCTTTCGACCCGGCTTTGTATTTTTCAGATGCCGATAACGACATTGCCTGGCAATCTAAAATCCCGAAACAAAATGTGCGATATGTTTTCCGGCAAAGGCTTACAGCTTTGTTAAATGTACCGGGTTACCAAACCATTAATTTGCTGGGGCGCGAAGATGAATTAAGCCGTATTTATAAAAGCCTGAACTACAGCTACCAGGATATTACAACTACTAATTTTAAACCTATTGCCCCGCCTAAAGAAAAAGGCCTGAAAGCTTGGGTGAAAAACACCAAAAACAAAGTAGGTTTAGAGGCAGCTGAAGAGCCGATAAGCATTGCCAACGACGAGCGTAAATATTACGCCGCACAGCTAAACGATCCGGAATTGCTGGCAAGTTTAAACCAAACCTACCAGGCCGATTTTTACATTTTCCTGAACCAGTTCGAGATTTTTACGGATTACACCAATTGCATCGACCGCACTACGCAAAGCTTTTTACGCAATTTCCGGGTGCATTACTCTATTTACGATGCCAAAGGCGAGCTGCTGGCGGGTAATAAAGTAACTATGCCGTATATTTCTAATATTAACGACATAAATATTATTGTCCGGGAGAATTTTGGCAAAATAACTACCCGCATCCTGGACGATATGCCCCGGCCCCAACCACTAACCGGAGCCGAAGTGTCTAACCAATAATGTTTAGGCTTTTTTGGGATATTTCTCCAAATATTCTTCTGCCAGTAAAATTCATGTAGAGGTAAATTGGTATAGAACCGGTTAGATTTTTTCTGTCTTGATTCCAGGGCGCGTAGTAATATTCCAGGTGCCGGAAAATTATGATCTAGATTTCTCTACTGGTTTTATATCTGCTATAACAGCTTATACCCAATAGTAAAAAGAAGCTACCGTACCTAAACCCGCCAGGTTTTAAAACCTGGCGGGTTTGCGCTTTGAACAAAATAGCTATGGAAGTTTATAAATACGATTTGGTATTATTCAATTGAGTAGGGTAAAGCAAGCTAAACTGGTTAAGGACTTACTTGCCTAAGCCGGGCTTTATAATTTTAAATTCTACGCGGCGATTTATGCGGCGGTCTTCTTCGGTTGTTTCTTCTTTTAAGGGCTCGGTGCTGCCGTAACCAATGGCCGAAATGCGGTCGGGCAGAATTTTGCCTTTGGTAACAATGTAGTTTTTAATAGCATCGGCACGTTTCTGCGACAGGTTCATGTTGCTTTCGGGGTTGCCGCTGTTGTCGGTGTGGCCGTTAATCTGCAGTTTAAAATCCGGGTGGTCGGCCATAAACAAAACAATTCGGTCTAAGATGCCTTCCATACTGGGTTTAATAACCGCCATTTGCTCATCAAACTCAATATTCCGGAAAATTAAAGGCAAACTATAATCAATAACCGTAGTCATTATTTTTAACAGGGTATCCTGCTGCAGGTTTATTTCTTTTTCGATGGTAAAATAATCCGGGCTCTGAATCAGCATCATATACCGGTTATTATCAATCAGGTCAAAATCGAAGGTGCCGTCTTCGCGCAAATATTTAGAGGCCACTTCAATACCGTTATCCAGGTCGATAATAGAAATAATACCACTCAAAGGCTTGTTCGTTACTGAATCGACTAAAGTGCCTTCTAAATGGGTTACGGCCAGCGGATGCGCCTCCATGGGAAGCGGAAAAGAGTAAATATCCAGGTTTTTGGGGTCACTATCTTCCGACCGGGCGTAATACAAATTTTTAGATTCGCCGTCAATCGAAAAATAATATTCGCTGCCTTTGCCGTTTACCAGGGGGCCAATATTGCGGGGCTCTTGCCAGCGGCCAGCTATGCGGTAGGTTTTATAAATATCAAAATCGCCGTAATTTAAAAGCTGGCCCCGGGAGCTAAAATACAAAACCTGGTATTTGGGATGAAAAAACGGGCTTACCTCACTTTCGCGGGTATTTACCACCGGACCTAAATTTTGCGCCGGTGCCCAACGGCCATTTTTTAGTTTATAGGTTAAATAAATATCTGATAAGCCAAAGCCGCCCAAACGATCCGAGGCAAAATACAACGTGTCTTCGTTGGGCGAAAGGCTGGGTTGCGAATCCCAGGCGGTGCTGTTTACGGCCGCACCTAAATTCCGGGGGGTGCCCCAGTTACCATCTTTCAGGCGTTTAGCTATAAAAATATCGCAATTGTTGTGGCAGTCGGGGCACTCGCAACGGGTAAAATAAAGCGTTTGGCCGTCTTTACTCATAATAGCCGAACCTTCGTTGTAAATGCTGTTAATGGGTTTTCCAAAAGATTTGGCCTCGGACCAGTAACCGTTTTCGTTGATAGCGTAAAATAAATCTTCGTTGGCCGTGCTGTTTATGTCTTTGCGCCGCACCCTTTTCGAAGAGAATAGCAGCTGGTTTTGATCGGGTGTAATAACCGGGGCGTAATCTTCGTTTTTAGAATTAATGGTGGGACCCATGTTGGTGTAAATACCTTTGGGCGGATGAAAAGTTTTAATGGCTTTTCTGTACTCTACCAGCTCGTAATAATATTTAAGTGGCACGTATAAGGCCCGGTTGCCGGTTTCGAGCGAGTCGTAGTACTGCTGAATCTTTTTAATATCGGCGCGGCTGTGTTTCAGAGCCAGGCGGTAGTAAGCTTTGGCCAGGTTTTCGTTGCCGGTACGTTCGTAAAGCTGGCCTAGCCGCCAGAGCATGGGTGTATCTTTATAAAAGTTTTCAATGCCAAAATTACGCACGTATGCCTGTAACAGCGGCAGCACCTTTTGCAGGTTTTTTTTCTTTTCCAGTTTCCGGATAGCACCTTTCTGGCGCCGGTCGTCGTAGTAAGGTATTTTATTCAGATTCGGGAAATCAATGACAACCTCCGGAACAGGCGTAAGCTTT
This sequence comes from Adhaeribacter sp., assembly GCF_057359045.1. Taxonomy (NCBI): domain Bacteria; kingdom Pseudomonadati; phylum Bacteroidota; class Cytophagia; order Cytophagales; family Hymenobacteraceae; genus Adhaeribacter; species Adhaeribacter sp. The sequence goes on along the minus strand of NZ_JBMQUD010000089.1, from coordinate 50,916 downwards.
TTGTGCAGACTATCGGCTGGGGCTTGGCGGTTAAGATTTATTTGTGAACGTTGCTGGGCCAGCGTTGGAAGTGGCAGGGTAATAACCAATAATATAAGTAGCCAGAAAAGAAAATTAGCCTTCATACTTCCTGCCCCAGACCATTTTTGGTAACTTGTTTTAACCGTCGGACTTGCAAAATTACAATTTTTTGTACAAAATATAGCGATTAAATTTTTTAAATATAGTAGAAAAAAGATTTATTGGCGCATGTTAATTTTAGGTTAAATTTAATTAACTTGTAAGACTATGACATAAGTTTTTGTATTGGCACATCTATTGTTTTTGTAGTACCTTCACGGAATTTATTTCCGTATTTCGAATTTTGCTGTCAGTTTGGCACTTCATATAACTTATGAATTATAACAACAATAACTTTCTTCATAATCTAATGCTTACCGATTTAGCGGAAGATAGTGAAGACCTGATCTCAATAATTACGACCGATCCTACCCAGGACAAAGAAGAAGACGACAAAGTACCTACCACGCTGCCTATTTTGCCGGTCCGGAATACGGTTCTTTTTCCGGGCGTGGTATTGCCGGTAACAGTAACCCGCAAAAAATCGATCCGGCTGGTGCGCAAAGCTTACCGGGGCGATAAAATTATTGGGGTAGTAGCCCAACGGAATACCACCAGCGACGATCCTGCTATTGAAGATTTGTACCGGGTAGGTACCATGGCCAAAATACTGAAAATGTTGGTGTTGCCCGATGGAAATACCACCATTATAATTCAGGGCCAGAGCCGTTTCGAAATTGAAGAGGTTACCCAGGATTTGCCCTACATGATGGCAACCGTAAAATACTGCCAGGAAACTTTCCCGAACAAAAAAGGCCGCGAAGTAAAAGCATTGGTGCAATCTTTAAAAGATGCCGCCGCCAAAATGCTGAAACTAAACCCCGAAATTCCGCAGGAAGCCCAGATTGCCCTCGATAATATTGATAGTCCCAGCTTTCTGACGCACTTTTTATCGTCCAATATAAATGTAGAAGTACAGCTCAAACAAAAGTTGCTGGAGATTAACGATGGGGTAGAGCGGGGTACCACTTTGCTGGAATTAATGCTGAAAGAAATCCAGTTATTGGAAATTAAAGCCGAAATCCATACAAAAGTACACACCGATATTGACCAGCAGCAGCGCGATTATTTTTTACGGCAGCAAATAAAAGTTTTACAAGACGAGCTGGGTTTTGATGGGCCCGACCAGGAAATAGACAAACTCCGGAGTGCTGCTACCAAGAAAAAATGGCCCGAAGCTGTAGCCAAACATTTTAACAAAGAACTAGACAAATTGTCGCGTATAAACCCGGCCGCCGCCGAATACCCGGTAGCGTTAAATTATGCTGAGTTTTTGCTCGATTTGCCCTGGGGCGAATACACCAAAGATAATTTCAACCTAAAGCGCACCAAAAAGATTCTCGACGCCGACCACTACGGCTTAGAAAAAGTAAAAGAGCGCATTATTGAATATTTGGCGGTTTTAAAGCTGAAGAACGACATGAAAGCGCCTATTTTGTGCTTGTACGGCCCGCCGGGCGTGGGTAAAACGTCGTTGGGCCGATCGGTAGCTAAATCTTTAGGTCGTAAATACGTGCGCATGTCGTTGGGGGGGGTGCGCGACGAAGCCGAGATTCGCGGCCACCGTAAAACCTACGTAGGTGCCATGCCGGGTCGTATTATCAGCAACCTGAAAAAAGTAGGATCAGCTAACCCCGTAGTAGTGCTGGACGAAATTGATAAAATCAGTTCTGATTTCCGGGGCGATCCATCCTCGGCTTTACTAGAAGTGTTAGACCCCGAACAGAACAGCACTTTTGCCGATAATTACCTGGAGGTAGAATACGATTTATCGAAAGTATTATTTATTTCTACGGCTAACTCGCTAGATACCATTCATCCGGCGCTCCGCGACCGCATGGAAATTATTGATATTACCGGCTATACCATTGAAGAAAAAATTGAAATAGCCAAAAAGCACCTGGTGCCTAAACAGAAAACCGAGCACGGCCTGGAACAGAAAGATGTTACCATATCGAGTGGTGCCATCCGGAAAGTAATAGAAGATTATACCCGCGAGTCGGGGGTACGGAACCTGGAACGCAAGCTAGGGGCGTTAATCCGGAATATTGCCAAATCCAAAGCCATGGAAGAAGATTACAAAAAAGTAATTGAGGCAGCCGATGTATCTGGTATTCTGGGACCCGAAATATTTGACAAAGAATTGTACCAGGACAATGACACCGCCGGGGTAGTAACCGGTTTGGCCTGGACATCGGTAGGTGGCGATATTTTATTTATCGAATCGATTGTAAGCCGGGGGCGGGGTAAATTAACGCTTTCGGGCCAGTTAGGCGATGTAATGAAAGAATCGGCAGTTACGGCTTTGTCGTATTTAAAAGCGCACGCTACTGATTTGGAAATAGATTACCGCCTCTTCGACCAGTATGATTTGCACATTCACTTTCCGGAAGGAGCCGTACCCAAAGACGGGCCGTCGGCGGGTATTGCCATTTTTACAGCTATTGCCTCGGTATTTACGCAGCGCAAAGTACGCGCTCGCCTGGCCATGACCGGCGAAATAACCCTCAGGGGCAAAGTATTACCGGTAGGCGGCATTAAAGAAAAGATATTGGCTGCCAAACGAGCCGGCATTACCGATGTAATTTTGTGCATTAAAAACAAAAAAGATATTTCGGAAATCTCATCAGAATATTTAAAAGGCCTGAATATTCATTATGTAGATAAAGTAGGTGAGGTGCTGGAAATAGCTTTATTGCCCGAGAAAGTAAAAAATCCGTTGCCTTTAACGGTACTGGAGCAGCCTACCCCGGCTCCCGTACTAGCCGATACGTACGTAACCTAAAATATGCAGGCAGTAACAAGAATGACTAACCTAAAGCATGCCTACTGGTTGTTTGGTTGATACTATTTAGAAAGAAGCGTTGCCGCCTTATTGGGCAGTAACGCTTTTTTAACTTAAGGCTGTTGCCGGTATTAATATACGGATAGGCTTGTAAGTAAACTCCCAAATAAGTTTTATTGGGTATAGTTTGCCTGTGTTTAGACCATGATTTTGCTTATCAGATAAATTTTTAAAAGTTATAGAGCCTTTAATCATCCTTAAAAAACAGATAACAAATAAAGCCATTATTAAATTTGGTAAAATGTTTAATGGCTTTCTTAAGTTTAATATTCTTTGCCACTATAGCTTAAGCTGTACTTAAATTATTAAAATGTTAGAATCAGAGAAATATTTAACCCCGGCCCAGATTGTAGCCGAACTAGATAAATACATTATTGGGCAACACGATGCCAAACGCAATGTAGCCATTGCCCTGCGCAACCGTTGGCGCCGAATGCACGCCAACCCCGAAATGCAAAAAGAAATAGTACCAAATAACATATTAATGATTGGTGCTACCGGTGTTGGTAAAACTGAAATTGCCCGCCGCCTGGCCAGCATTGCCGATGCGCCCTTTACCAAAGTAGAAGCTTCTAAATTTACCGAAGTGGGTTACGTGGGCCGCGATGTTGAAAGCATGGTGCGCGATTTGGTAGAGCAGTCGGTGAATATGGTAAAAATGCGCAAAAAGGAAGAAGTAAAAGTGCAGGCCGCGCAAGTTGTAGAAGATATCATCCTGGATGCCTTAATTCCGCCGGTTGGCAATACCGTAACTAAGCCCGTTAATGATTTGGCTACGCCCGATAATTACATGCCCACCTCCGACCAGGAACTAAACGAACGCACCCGCGAAAAATTTCGGGTAAAAATTAGAAACGGCGAACTCGACGACCGTAAAATTGATATAAAAGTGCAGCAAAACAGCACTGGCGGTTTAGGTATTATGGGCCCCGGCATCGACGAAGCATCTATCATGAATATTCAGGAGATGATAAGCGGTATGATGCCCAAGAAAACCAAAAAGCGGAAAGTAACCATTGCCGAAGCCCGCAAAATATTACTTGAAGAAGAGGCCGTGAAGCTGATTGACATGGACGAGGTAAAAGACGAAGCCATCCGGAAAGCCGAAAATGCTGGCGTAATATTTATTGATGAAATTGATAAAGTTGCCAGTGCCAGCAACAAAGGCGGCGGTGGGCCCGATGTAAGCCGCGAAGGCGTGCAACGCGATTTATTGCCAATTGTAGAAGGCAGTACGGTAAACACCAAATACGGTGTCATTAACACCGACCATATTTTATTTATTGCCGCCGGCGCTTTTCACGTGGCTAAACCTTCAGACTTAATTCCAGAGTTGCAGGGCCGTTTTCCGATTCGGGTAGAACTGAGCAGCTTAACCAAAGACGATTTTTACCAGATTCTAAAATATCCGAAAAACGCCTTAACCAAGCAATACGAAGCTTTGTTACAAGCCGAAGACGTAGAACTTACTTTTGACGATGAAGCCTTGCAAAAAATTGCCGAAATTGCTTTTGAAGTAAATTCCGAAGTTGAAAATATTGGTGCCCGCCGTTTACACACTGTGGTAAGCCGGTTATTAAACGAAATCCTGTACGATGTACCCGATAAAATTGGCGCTAATGCCCATATCCAGATTACCGCCCAAATGGTAGAAGAGCGGCTCAGCGATATGGTCAAGAACCGGGATTTGAGCCAGTATATTTTGTAAAAGAATCAAAAGTTAAAAAAGGCAGCCTTAAACCAGGGCTGCCTTTTTTATTTAATATTATCAGCAACAACACATATTTGAACTCAATATTTATAAAAAGGAAAATATGTTCTTAGACAAAGTAATTCAGGCTTGGTATAAATAATAATTAGGTTGGCTCCAGCCTTACCAGGGAGTTGATGTATTATCAATTTTTGTAAATTCCCGTATGATTTTATCCTAACCAACACCTGAACCATGAATTACTACTTTATTACCGGTACCAGCAAAGGCATTGGTAAAGCCCTAGCCGAAGCCGCTTTGCAAGATAAAAATGCTTATGTGTTTGGTATTTCGCGCAACGTTACCCTAAAACACGAACGGTACCATCACCAGCACTTAGACTTATCAGATATAACCGCGTTGCGCAATAATTTGCATAAATTATTCCCTAGCCTGCAAAATCCGGAAAAAATTGTACTGGTAAATAATGCCGGGGTAGTAGGCGAAATCGGGTATATTGGTGGAGTGCCCGGCGATAATTTTGAGTTTGTTTTTGATGTGAATGTAATTGCCCCGGCTATGCTCATGAATACCTTTTTAAGTGCTTATCATGGTCATAGTTGTACTAAGATAATTTTAAATATTAGTTCGGGAGCGGGTCAGCGGCCCGTCGATGGCTGGTCGGGTTACTGTGCATCTAAAGCGGCTTTAGACATGCTGTCGTTAACTTGCCAGAAAGAACAAGATTTGCAGCATACCGGGGTTAAAGTATTTTCCATGGCGCCGGGCGTGGTAGACACCGCTATGCAGGCTCACATCCGGGAAGCCGATAGCAGCCAGTTCAGCGATTTACAACGGTTTAAAAATTTAAAAGCGCAAAACGAACTGCTGGAACCCGAACAGGTAGGTAATAAAATACTTAAACTGCTGCAAACTTCCGAAAAGTACGATGCAGTGGTAATGCGGATAAACGAAATTTAAGTTGCGCTCTTAAGGCAACAATTCAAATGTATATATTTTGCTTATAAAGGCCGCTTTACCTCAAACGTAAAACTGGTACTGCCCGGCAGACCGGCCGGGCTTAGGCCTTGTACAACAACCTGGTATTTACCACTTTGGTCTGAGGTATAGAAGTCTAAGGTTTGGGTACCATTTTCCGTTGAAACAACCGGCGACCAAAACAAAAGGTTTCTTAAATCCAGCAGGCGGCTTTGTTTTTGCGCGGGCGTGTCGTAACGGGGCGTATAAAACTCTTTTGGTACCTGCAAACCGGTATATTCCTGGTACAAAGCCCGCGCGTCCACGGGAAAACCACCCAAATCGCCATTGTAAGTACTATAACTTACTACGCCATCGTAACTTAAAGCCCCGTGAAAATACCGCTTGGCAACTACATCTAACCGTTTAATTTTAAGCGGATCGAAAGCCATTATTTTATTGATGTTAAACACGGGTAAACCATCTAAAAGCACCAAAGGCTCGTTTACAAATACCGTTCGGTTGGGTTTATCGATGACGTTGGGGCGGTCCATCACATAAAAATGAAAGCCGTCTCTCCGTAAACGTACTATTACGCCAGCAACGTACTCGCGCATTACCTCTTCCATTACTTTAAACCGGGTATATATATCTAAAAAATACCTTTCGGTGGGCTGGCCGTAAAAAGCTAAAGTATCGGTTGGGGGCAATGGCACTACGTTTAAGTACTTACTAAAAAAAGCTTGCTGGGTTTGTACCTGCAAATTACGTCCGGAGAGCGCTTCTTTTACCGTGGAGGTAAAGGCCAAAGATTTTAAATTAGAGGTAGTGTGCTTTTCCGAAAACGGATTTTCTATTTCGAAGCGGAAAGTGGTATCCTGGTTGGTGTTGGCTTGTAAAATAACATCGCGGGTGCCGTAAAAATCTTTTATTTCAAAAAGCACTTGGCCGGCCGCATTACTGATCGAATGGTAAAAGCGGGGTGTTAAGCTGGGCGTAGTAAGGTAGGTAGTAATATTTCCGGCGGGTTTACCAGAGCCAGCGTGTAATACTTTCCCCTGTAAAATAGGGCTTTTTAATTCCGGCATGTAGGCAAACGCGGGTTGCTTTTTAGAAAATATTTGTTCCCACTTAAACCGGCGCCAGCCGTGTGTTAGCATTAAAATATCAACTGCGGCGGCGGCTTGCTGGTTTGTGCCGGTTACGTAATATTCCGGGTTTTCGATGGTGCCTTTCAGGTCGGAGGTAAGCCATAAAAAGCTATTAATATGGGGGGCGGTTTTGCTTTGTAACGAGTCGAGGAGGTAAACGGCCACCGATAAATTAGCCGGAGCGGCCTGGCCGGTAGGGTGGGTAGTAGCTAAATCTAAAGTTACTTTTTCGCGGCTGGTGTACTGAAGCTTATCTGTTTTAGCCTGAATAGTTAAATCCTGGGTGGGTGGCTTAAAATACAAGCGTTCGCCAATGGGCTGTTTTTGGGCGTTAAACAAGGTAAAATGCGAAATACCCGGTGCTAGCTTATTTTTATCAATAGAGATAATGGTTTTGCCCTTATAGAGCGCCACCACCGTTGCCATAACTAAGTTTTGCCGGGTATGCGCCAGAAAGTACAAGGGTTTGTTTTCCGGGGAACTACCCGTAATCATTAGTTCAATTTTGTCGGGTTCCGTTTCAGTGAGTTGCATTACATACCCTTCGGGATAAATAACCGGTAGCGGCTGTTTTAATATTTTATTATTGGGCAGCTTAATGACGGCAGAATATTTATGAATAGCCGAAGGCGTGAGAAAAAAGTAGCCCATTCCCTGGTGTACCGATTTAAGTTCGGTAACTACTTTATTTTCGGCATCTAGTACCTGCCCGGTAAAATCTATACCCTGGCCGTAACTATTTACCAGCTTAAAAGCAACTTTGCTGTTAAGGTCGGCTACCAGATGGCCACCTTCCGGAAAAAACTGTAAGTCGTACGCCACAGAATCGGGATTCGCTGCTTTTTGGGGTTTGTTAAACGGATTGTAAATGGCAATGGTAGCATGAAAATAAAAATCAGGATTATAGTTTTTCATCCAGTTGGTATAAGCCCGCACGGTATAATTACCAGTATTTAAAGTGGCCGGTAACTGCAAATAGCCTTGGCCAATGCCTTGTTTTAAAGTTATTTTGGCTTGTAAAACGGGCTGCCGGGCGGTATTAATTACTTCTACATAAGCTACTTTGCTTAAATCTAAAGGTTCATGCGTTTGGCCGTGCACGTAATAAATTTTAAACCACATGGTTTCGCCGACCTGGTAAGCGGGCCTATCGAGGTGCAGGTAAAGTTTTTCCGGTACGTTTACTTGTTGGTATTGCTTAAAATACGTGGTAATATTATTTAGTGAATCCTGGCCCCATACCGGAGTATGGGTAAACCAGCAAATTAAAAGAAGGCCTGCAAACCACCTTAGTTTTTTGCCGGAATAACCTAAATAATGGTATTGGCGGATTAAAAAAAACAGGCCAAAATAATACAGCAGGTGTTTCATGTTATTTAGGGCCAGTAACTGGGTTTAACATTGGTGCCTCTTTTTCGGCAATCTATGCATTCGGCAGAAGAATAAACATAACCGATTATAGTACTACCAGCAGTATACTCGTTAACAGGAATATTTCGGCCCGTACCAAAAGCTTGGTCAGCAGCTTCTTCTAAATTAAAATCTCTTTGCATAGGCTGTTGCTTAACCGTATCTAACTTACAACCTTCGTAACCGGTTATAAATGTGCGCCATTGCCTAGGCAAAGATGCCCGATCAATAAATATTCTTTTTTCTTCAATAGAACTTATGTCGATAAAGCCAACTACAATTTCGTCAGGCGCATTGAGGCAGGTTATATTACCGGTAAATTGGCTAGGCTGCGGATCGAAGAGGGAACCTATGTTCTCGGTATTTTTCTTTACGGTTTCCCAGTAAGCATAAGCTTCGGGGCTTAGAGCAGATTGTTTCACCAAAATACTATATTTATACCTGAGTCGGGTATCATTAGCCGGAATAAAAGTTAAAGGAAATTCTGCCACTACATCTTGTTTCAGGTTAACGGTGCTACTGGTTTTAATATCAGTAGAGGCATTGCTGGCCCAGCAGTGATTAATATTTTCGGAGCGGTAAAAAAACTGTTTATTCTTATATTCCAGGTTCGACCGGTAAAAGGAATAAAATTCCCAGGTTTCTTCAAAGCTCCAGCGATAGTAGCGGGTTTTGTCTAAAGGGTCGTGGGTATTGGCGTAAATACGTAAACCGGTATTTTCGGCTTTCCAGGATATGCTGTCAATTTTAGGCGTTTTTTTTACCGGTACAAAAGCCGAAGCATAATCTTTACCGTCGGCCGTTCTAATCCGGAGCCGGTAACGCAATGTCTCATTTAAATTTAATTTGGGCGCGGAGTAAGTACCGTTGCTGCCGGGCGCTAAGGTAAAGCTTTGGCCATTATTTTCTGCTTCTACCGCAACTTGGGCATTACTTACAAATTGGGTGGGGTTACTATCGGCCAGATTTTGCGTGCGGGAAAGCACAATGGTAGTGGGGCCATCGCCGCTGTTTATCAGGCCGGTTACCACTAAAAACTGGTTGTCGGTGTTTATTACTTCGGGTTCGTAGGGTATTACGCAACTACAAACCATGGCTAGGATAAAACCAATACCGTATTTTGCCAGATAACGAATTTGCATGCGATTAAAATTTAAAATTATAAGTTACCGTAGGTATGGGTTGGCCAAAAATAGATAATTGGTACCCTTTTATTTTTCCGTTTTCAGCTTTAAAGTAAACCGAGTAGGGATTTTTACGGCCCGTCAGGTTATAGACACTTACGGTCCAGGAACTATGCGCTAGCTTTTTGACTTTGTGGTTGCCTTCAATATTTAAAGCCAAATCGGCTCGGTAATAATCTGGTATGCGGTAAGCGTTGCGATCAGAGTAAATTACCCGTTCTGAGTTGCCGTCATAATATTTGGCGAGGGGCAGCGTAATCGGCCGGCCGGTACTATAAGTAAAATTTACCGAAGTGCTAAACCGGCGGCTAAAGCGGTAATTGCCAATAAAAGTAAAATCATGGGGTTTATCGAAGTTGCTGGGGTAATATTCGCCTTTATTAATAATATCCGATACCGGCCCTTTGTTTGCCCGTACCAACGAGCGGGCATAAGTATAACTAAGCCAGCCATTTATTTTGCCGGTCAGCTTCTTAATCATTACTTCCGTGCCATAGGCTTTGCCTTCGGCGTTTAAAATATCGGTTTCCAGGTGATGGTTCAGGATTAATTTGGCGCCATTCTTATAATCTAAAAAATCGTGCATGTTTTTGTAATAAGCTTCTACCGATGTTTCGATGGTGTTGGATTTAAAGTTCCGGTAATAACCAATGGCTACCTGGTCGCCCATCTGGGGGCGGATATACGCATCACTTAATTTCCAGACATCGGTTGGGGAGATAGAAGCCGTATTCGAGAGCATATGTACGTACTGCCGCGTGCGGTTATAACTAACTTTTACCGAAGCCACATCCGTAAGGCTATACTTGGCCGATAGCCGGTATTCTGGCCCATGATAAGTGGCTATGCTTTTGCCGGAGGCGTGGTGCAGCGTATCTACTATGGTTTGGGTGGTTCTGGGAACACCGGGCGTATATACGTATTGGGCTTTCGGGCCCAGGCTATTGTACCACGAGTACCGGATACCGGCATAAACAGAAAACCGGGGTGTAATATCAAACCGGTCGGAAATATAAATGGCACTTTCTACGGCCTGTTCGTTTTCTAGAACATCCGGCATTACCAGGGAGGCTGGGCCCACTGGTTTTAAGCTACCCGGACTTAACCGGTAAGAAATAGCGCTAAGCCCAAAATCAATGGTGTGCAGGGTAGATGGATAATAATTAAAATCGGCTTGCAGGCTCGATTGCTTTAAGTTAAAAGTTAATTCCGAGGCGTTAACCGGGTTAAGTTCGCTGTTTACCTGGTACTGATACTGGCTGTAAGAACCGGTAAAAACCCCGTACAAATCGTTCCGGAAAACGTGTTTCCAGCGCAAGTTGGCATTTTTATTCTGGTAGTGGTAAGAGGTATCGGTGCCTAATTTAAAATAATCTTTGCTTAGATAACCGGTAAAGTACAGGCTGTTTTTGCGGTTAAATTCATGACTGAGGTGGGCATTAACATCGTAAAAAGAAGCGGCACTTTGGTTTAATACCGAGTTGGGCAACTGCTTTAATATCCAATCAGAATAAGTGGTGCGGCCGGCTATTAAAAACGAAGATTTGTCTTTTACAATGGGGCCTTCTAAAGCCATCCGGCTGGTTAACAGGCCAATGCCACCCGAACCGGTAAAGTTTTTTTTGTTGCCGTCGCGCGAAGTAATTTCCAGCACCGACGATAAACGTCCGCCGTATTTGGCCGGAATAGCGCTTTTGTATAGTTCTACCGTTTTAATAATATCGGGGTTAAACGCCGAAAAAAAGCCGAATAGGTGCGAAGGATTGTAAATTGTAGCGGTGTTGTAGAGAATTAAATTTTGGTCGGTGCTGCCGCCGCGCACATTTAAACCGGTGGTACCTTCGCCCACCGATTTTACGCCCGGTAAGGTAAGCACTATCCGTAAAATATCGGTTTCGCCAAAAGCTGTTGGTACTTGCTTCATTACCCGGATGTCGAGTTTTTCCATGCCCATTTGCATGCCGGCAATATTCCGGTCTTTTTCGGCTTCAATAATTACTTCTTTTAAAGGCGTAACATCTTCTTCTAAGTCGATGTTAAAAGTGCCCTGGCCGTTTAATTTAATTTGCCGCCGGGTGTTTTTCATGCCTAGCGAGCGTATTTTTAATTCGTGCCGGCCTACCGGCAGCGTTAAAGAATAATAGCCGTATTGGTCGGAGGTAGTACCCAGGTTCGGCGATTCGATGTAAACGGCCGCGCCAATTACCGGCTCGCCAGATTTAATATCTCGTATGTAACCGGCCAGGTTGGCTTTCGCAACATTGGAGTTTAAAATGCCAATTTCGTACAACTTAAGTTCAGAAGCGGCTTTAAGGGTTGTTTTATCGGGCTGGGTTGGGGTAGCAGGAGGCACCGGCTGGTTAATTGCAATGGTTTCTTTGGTAAGGGTAGTATCTGTAATATTTAGCAAGAGCGCATAACCCGGAGTAATTATTACGCGGTTTTCGGTATCAATTACAAATTTAAAGTTGGTATGCTTAAATATTGCTTCAAGTACTTCGGGTAAGGGTTTGTTTTTAACTTCGGCGTTAATAATTAAAGTATCGGCGGGGGTATCGTAGTAAAAACGGTAAGGTGTCTGGTTTTCTATTATTTGAACAAACTGTTGGAACGGTACCTGAACAAAATTACCCGTAATTGCCTGAGGCGGATTTACCTGCGCCCAGGAATTAAGTTTGTAATTAAAAATAAGTAAAAAGAACAGCAGGTAAAATTTCCCCATAAAGTAGTGGTAAAGGTGTTTTAGTTGGTTTAGTTAGGTGGGAGGTATGGCGCTACAGGCTGGTATAGTATTGGGTTAATTTTAAAATAGCTTCTTGCCGGTTGGTCTTAAAATTTAGTTTATTTTCTTTGGCGTATTTTCTTAAAACTGTCTTTTTATCGCTAAATACCAGGAGCAAGCCCTTCATATTTTTAACTTCATAAAAGTTGTTTTTTTGCCAGATATAAAAGTAATCTTTAGCAGAATATTTAGCGATAATTCCCCCCAGCCTGGTTTCTTTTTGCAGGCTCTTTGTTTTTTTAGAGATAACTTTTAACTGGTTGTTATAAAGCAGCTCGTAAAAGCCGGTTTTTAAACCCGAGGCCGCTAAATCTGATTTTTCGAGGCGAATAAACTTTTGCTGGTTGTAAGTAAAATATTTAATTTTTTCGGGTATAAGCTGCAGCCGTGGGGTAGTGCTGGGTTCAATAATTACCTGGTCTTTAAAAATATCATACAATAAATATACCTGCTCGTATAAATCCCCGTCGTAATAAATATTGCCTTCTACCGGCGTAGTAGATTTAAAGAACTGATGACCAATGATATCAACGTAATTATGATCGTTGGTCAGGTATTCGGTTCCATTTAATAAATGAGATTCTAAATTCTCTTTACTGTTATAAATATTTACAAGCGCCTTAGCTGCATTGGCTTTAGCGGTGGTATCGGCGTTTAAGCCAAACCCGCTAGCTTTATATATTACACCCATCAGCATAAACGCCAATATTGGCCCTTTACCTATTATCATATAAGTGTTTGGTTTTAAAGCAATATAATATTTTAATCCGGATGGTTTTAAACTTAGCGCGTGTATAAACTTAAAATTGAGAATAAATATTCTTTTATAAGACATTTTAAATAAAGAAAATAAGGAAACGGCTTGCCCTTAATCATGGGCCCCAAAAAGAATCTAACCGGTTACTTGTGGGTAAGTTCCTTTCAGCATGGTTCCTGAAGATAGGTTAAGCTAAATTGATACCTGCCCTGGTTTAAAATTACTTTAAAGTTTTAGTAAATATTAAAATTGCCGGAGCCAGGTTTATCTAAAGCTTAATTTTTGCAGCATAAAAAAGACAGGTGTAAACCTGTCTTTTTTATCTGAATTTAAAACCAAGTTATTGGGCATCCCACCAAACGGGTACTTTTAGGTTAGGTAAGCCAATAGGTAATCCGGCCGGTATGTTTTCGGCGTTGTACTGTCTTTCAGATGATGGTACCGGTAAACGCAACGGTATAATATCTAAAACCGCGCCTTCGTTTAAAGGCAATTCCGGGAAACCAGTTCTTCTGAAATCGTTGTACGGCTCTAGTTGTAAGTAATTGGCAATATATTTTTGGGTAATTATTTGCCGGTAAGCATTATTGCCGGTAAGCGTATTGGCCGCCTGGTAATTGCTTACATCGGTGCCGGTGAGGCCATACATATCCATCGAAATTTCAATGCCTTTGTTGTAGGCATCGGTTACGGCGGGGGTAATATTTTTGCCGGCCTTTAAATATTCGGCCTCTGCCCGGATAAAGTGCGTTTCGGCCGGAATATACAAGTACAAAGGCGCATCGGCGGCGCTGTAAAAAGAAGCAATTTGGGAAGCGTTGGTTTCTGGTGACGGCAAAGCCGAAACATTGGTTACGCCTACATATTTACCAGAGTTAGGGCCTGTGGTAGCTTTGGTAGCCTGAAAAGCAATTCTAGGATCGTTCATGCTTTCTAACATGGCAATGTAAAATTCAGAAGGCCGATCGGCGGTAGACCATTTACCATCAATGGCGTATTGGAACCAGGGATTTTCGGCACCGGCCGCTTTTAAATAAACAAAAGTTGGCATATCGGCATTGCTTTCTATGGCACCGGCTGCTAAGGACTGCAAGGCTTTTTCGGCTTGGGTAACTGCATTGTACCCAGGGGCATTGGTTAACCTTAAATGAAATCTGGCTTTAAGAGAATTAGCTAATTTTGTCCATTTAGCCATATCACCACCGTAAATCAAATCGTCGGCACCTGGTTTGGTAACGTTGGCCATACCGGCTTCAACAATGGCCTCGTCTAACAAAGTTTGTAGGCCTTTATAAATGTCTTCTTGTTTATCGTAAGCAGGTTTAAAAATTCCTTCGGTGCCTTTGGCCGCTTGCGAAAAAGGTACGTCGCCAAACAGATCAGTCAGGTACGACATGTTCCAGGCAATAATAATTTTAGCAATGGCGCTATACCCCGGATTACCATTTTCATTCGCCTGTTTAATTAGCACTTGAGAGGTATTCATCACATCGGTGTAAGCCGAGTACGTCCAGAAGTTGTTTACGTCGTTTTCGTCGATGTCGTAATTACCTTCGTGGGGAGCAGCCGTGGCCGAGGCCAAATGTTTAGTCCATAAAACTACGTTCCGAACCGGATCGCCGCCCAACACTTCAAAAGCAAAAGTTGCTTCAATACCGGTAAGCATTAAAGCTTCTGAAACCTCGGTGGGGGCGTTGGGGTCATTGTTTATATCGAAGAATTCTTTCTCGCAGCTGTAAAAGGTAGAGGAGAAAAGAACGAATAAGCCTATTATAAAACTTCTCTTTTTCATGTTGTTTAATATTTTTAGAATCTAACATTAACACCAAAGGTTACACCTTTTGTAGAGGGTGTTACTGCATGATAAAAGCCTTGCGCATTGGTATTGCCTAACAGGTTGCCTTCGGGATCGCCGTACGAGAAGTCGGTTTTGCGCCACAGGTTACGGCCGGTTACACTAAAGCCCACGCCTTCAAAAGGAGTTTTGGCCAGCAGGGCCTTTGGCAAATTGTACGATAGGGTAACTTCTCTTAACTTGGTAAAGCTGCCATCTTCCACAAAAAACTCATCTACCGAAGAATAGTAGTTCATAAAATAAGTCTGGGTTTGTTTTACCGGGGTGGTATTAACCGTACCGTCTTCTCTTACGCCTTCCCAGATTTTATTTGTGTTTCGGACTTCTGTTGCCTTGGCTGTACCGTAGTAAGTGGTGTAAAATAAATCCATGTTAAAAATATCCCCTCCCTGGCGGGTATCAAACTGCACCGCCAAAGACAAGCCTTTGTAGGCTAAGGTATTTCTTAAGCCGCCGGTCCAGTTGGGTGTAGTATTGCCAATAGCGCCTAAAGCATCGTCAACTACCGGTAAACCATCTTCGTCGATGAGCACCTGGCCGTTTTCGTTACGGGCTAGTTTAGAACCCCAAATTACGCCGTAGCCAAAGTCTTTATCGGCCCGGATTTGCGGACTGGTAAAACCTCCTAAAAAAATATTATCTACTCCTTCGGCAATAGAAACCAGTTTGTAGCGGTTGCGGGCGTAATTTACTTGCACATCCCAGGAGAAGGCGCTGGTTTTAACCGGCGAAGCGGTAAGCGTTAATTCAATTCCTTTATTAGAAATTTCGCCGGCGTTTACGACTCGTTCGGCAAAGCCACTCGAACCGGCTATTTCCTGGCTTAAAATCTGGTTTTTACTAACCTTATCGTAATAGGCCGCATCTATACCAACCCGGTTATTTAAAAACCGGAAATCGCCGCCAATTTCTTTTTCGGTTACCAGCTCGTGTACCAGTTGGTTATTGGCTAAGCGATTGCTGTAAAGAAACGCGTTGCGGCTATTAAATGGGAAAATTATGGTACCCCTGGTGCCATCGCTGGGGCTGGCCTGGCTAAAAGTTTGGTTGGTATAATAAGGCGGGGCATCGTTACCGGCCTGGGCCCAGGATACACGTATTTTACCATAAGGAAAATATTTGGTATTGGCCAAACCCAATATTTCGGTAAATACAAACCCGACCGAAGCCGAGGGGTAAAAGAACGAATTTTGATTAATGGGCAGGGTAGAGGACCAGTCGTTACGCCCGGTAACGTTAAAGAATAAATAATTTTTATAATCTAAACTTAAGCTGCTGTACAAACCTACCAACCGTCTTTCTTCGTCGGCTTGGTAAGCCTGCACGCTTTCGGTATTGGTAATATCAAAATAGCCTGGTATGCTTAAGTTTAAACCCCGGATAGTACGGCTGTTGTATTTTCTTACATTTATGTTATGGCCAATTAAACCGGTAAATCTTAGGTTTTCATTAATGTCGTAATTAGCTGTTAAGAGTAAATCATTATTAATTTGCGAACGCTTTAATAAAGTTTCGTACATGCGACCATTGGGTACACTCCGGGTACCAATATTTACTTCTTCACGCAGTTCATCGGTATAATAATCTAAACCGGTCCGGTTAGTCAGTTTTAGCCAAGATAAAAGCTGCACGCCAATTTCATTCGAAACAATAAACCGATCGATATTGCTGAAGTTACCATTATTTTGAGCTAACCAGAAAGGGTTGTTAAAACCGGTTGAGCTAAAAGAAGGGTTTTGGTTGCCCGGTAATTCAAAATACCTTTCAATGTTGTAACTTACCGGCGTAAAGTTGAGGCTGTATAAGTAAGAACGCTCGCCGTTACCTTCCGGTAAACGCTGGTTGTTAGAAGCAATGTAGTTTACCGAAGAATTAATATCTACTTTATCGGAGATCTGAGACGTAAACGCTGCTTTCAGGCTATGTCTTTTAAAGGTATTGTTGGGTACAATTCCTTCCTGGTTCAGATTGGCATAAGAAAATAAATAAGTAGATTTTTCGCCGCCGCCACTCACCGAAGCCGCGTGGTTCCATACTTTACCAGTTCGGTAAAACTGCTCTCTGGGGTCGTATATTTGCGGTCGTCCACCTAAATCGGTCAGAACTTTCTGGCTTACCGAATCGATGTGAGGGCCCCAACTGGTAGAACCCTGGGTAGGGGCATTGGCCGCGGTATTTTCGGTGTAACCTCCTTGCCCAATGGGTAAACCGTTGCGGAACAAACCATTTAAGCCTTGTAAATATTTATTCTGAAAACCGTCGATAATGGCATCGTCGTAAGCCAAACTCGAAGAAAGGGTTACCCGGGGGTATTTGCGGTTAACACTTTTTTCGCCTCTTTTGGTGGTAATTAATATTACCCCGTTGGCACCCCGCGAGCCGTAAAGTGCCGTAGCCGAGGCCCCTTTTAATACGGTTACATTCTGGATAATGCTGGGATCGATATCTATGGCCCGGTTACCGCCTAAACCATTAAATAAAGCACTTTCGGTATTTTCGGTTAAACCGCGATTGGTTGAGTTATCGATAGGAATACCATCTACTACAAACAAAGGTTGATTTTCGCCGGTAAGGGAAGTATTGCCCCGAATAACAATGCGGGACGATGAACCAGCCTGTCCGCCGGAATTGTTTATTTGCACCCCGGCTACTTTACCCTGCAAAGAGTTTACAATGTTGGTTTCGCGACTGGTTAAAATAGCCTGTGGATCTACGTTCTGAGCTGCGTAGCCTAAAGTCCTTTTTTCCCTTTCTACCCCCAACGCAGTAACCACCACTTCGTTTAGTTGCTGGGCATCGGCAGATAAACTAACATTTAGGGTGGTGGCATTGCCAATGGTTCTTTCTAAAGTGGTATACCCAATAAAGCTAAATACCAAGGTAGTGCCCCCGGCCGGTACGTTAATGGAATAATTACCAGATGCATCGGTAGCAGTACCAGATTGGGTGCCTTTTACTAAAACGGTTACACCTGGCAAGCCTTCGTTGTTTGTAATATCGGTTACCCTGCCGGTTATTGTTCTGTTCTGGGCCGTAGCTTCCTGCCAAAGCGCGAGTAACAAGAAAAAACTAAAAAGTAGAATTTTCTTCATGTGATTATAGGTTTGGATTAAAAATTAGACGAAAATTTGTAAAGGAACTTTAACCATTAAAAGTAAATGATAAACTTTTAACCGTTTAGCAGAGGCGTATCAACTGTAATATTTCTTGTGCCAACTGTAAATTTTACTTTATGAATTGGAATAAATGGGTAGTAGTTGTAACGCAGTTTAGTAAAAGCAGAAATTTGGCCTTTAGCTCTTTATCTGGCAAGGAAAAGTAATACGGCATTATCACATATTTTTTGGTTAGAAGTTTGCCGGAGCCGGGTTAGCGAATATTTTATTACTTGGGGAATTTCCAGGCAAATATTATTAGCCACAAACTTCATTCACCAAAACGTTAAGGTAAATAATCGCATATGATATTAGCGGAAGTCTGAATTTTGAAAATAATCCGGTTTTTACCAGTGGGTTTTAGATTAAAGAAGAAGCTGTCTTGAAAGATAAGGCATAAAAAAAGCCTGCAATTAGCAGGCTTTTTTACTAAGATTAAAGCAGATTAATATTCATCTTCAGCCCACGCTGTTCTGCGGTGACCGGCAATAATATAAGTTGCATTGTCGAAAGTAGATGAATACCGGACATAAATACTATCGGCCATTACACCACTTGGCTGTTTAGAAGAAGCTAACATTACCTTACCTTCTTGTATGGTAAAGGTCTTACCGCCTTTTCCAGTAGCAGTATTAGGAATATCAGTTCCCGAAATAGTAAGGGCGTTTACATCAACGGTAGCTTTACCCAAAATAGCTGCTGCCTGGGTAGTACCTAAACGTAACCAAGCTAAGTTATTTACATTATCGGCTGTATTATAAGTACGAAAAGCAAACAAAGTGCCTAAAGCATTTGTGGCCGTAGCACCTACTGCCGGACCCATAGTGGCACCATTGTTAGTGGTAGTATAAACGTGGGTTAACCACTCGCCAGCAATCGGATAAACAGCCGTAGTTTCAACTTCTTGGTCAGGCAAAGTTTCGCAGCTTAAAGATGCAAATGCGAGTAGCCCCAGGAATGCAAATTTTATAGATTTTAATTTCATTTTTAATTATTTAATAATATCAAGAATTATTTATGCCACCACATTTTGGTATAAATTGCCTCAGGAGCTGGTGTGTTAGTGTTATAATCTCTTGAGATTTTTGGGTAAGGCAGTCTTCTTGGTATTTGACCGGCTGGTAGTATACTGTTTGGAGAAATAGTATAATTACCCAGTACATAAGAAGCACTGGTTGTAGTTGTACCAGCAGGGCTAACTCTTGGGTAACCGGTTCTGTTTTGATCAAAGAAAGAATCCCAAGCTTGTGAGCGAACCGCAGCTAACCATTTTTGAGTAATAATTTGCTCTAGCATTTGTTCCTGCGTAGCGCCGGTATTAAAGGCATATTTGCCACCTGGCGCTAAGAATGAAGAAGCAGAAGCACTTAATCCCCATCTGGCAAAAGCTCTGGTAACCGCATCATCGTAGTTAGCTTTAGCAGAGGCTACGTTCGGAGAAGATTTTCTGGCAAAGAATTCAGCTTTCAGGAAAGCAACCTCGGCTGCCGACATAAAATATACAGCATCAGTAGGAGCTAAACGGGCACCAGATGTATTGGCATTAGGAATAGTTGGCGCTACTAAATAATTACCTTGCTCCAGACCTGAGAATCTGGGCTGGGATGGGTCACCTGCATGAGCATCGGTTGGTAGAAAAAATACTTCAATCCGGGGGTCATTGTTGGCTTGTAAATACTTAAGTAAAGTATTGCTGGCCCGCAGGTTATTATTAGTATTTAGCTTACGGTTATTTTGCTCAAACAACGGATTAGATTTGTTTTCAGCATCAATAAATATTGGCGTTTTAGAGGCTGGGTCAGTAGCATCAGAACCAACTTTCGCATCTACAGTTAACAAATCGTTTTCGTTGATAAGAGCTTCAATAGCTGCTTGATTGGCCACAAAATCGCGCATTAATATTTTTAATTTAAGCGATTTGGCAAATTTTACCCAGTTATTAACATTACCCTGAAAAACATAGTCAGAAGCGCCCATAGATGGTAAGCCTTCAGCCTGTGCTTTCTTAGAAATAGCATCATCAAGTTTAGCAATAATAATGGCATTGGCTTCTTTGTTTTGCACAAAAACCGGACTCTCAGTAGTTTCTAATTGTAAACCTTCTTCAATCGGAATAGCACCATAGAAATCGTTCAGAACATGGTAGTCAAAAGCCGACATTACTTCGGCAGCAATATAGTATTGCCAGCTACCAGAAGTACTTGCCTTTTGCTGAATTACCTGCAAATCTTTTAAACCACCAGCCCATAAATTGGTCCAGATACCATTGTAGTCAGCAGCGGTTATGTTGTACTGCTCAAAGGTACGGTATTGGCTGGAGTTGTTGTTTTGCGTATAATGCTGAGACCAGATGCTGCCAAAAAGCTGCATATCGCCGCCAACTTTAGCCGCCGACCACATAATACCGGATGGTAATAATAGGTTAGGCTCGGCATTGGGTAAATTATTCGGACTATCGTTTATGTCGAGGAGGTTGTCGCAGGCAGTAAATGAAAATAAGAGCCCCAACAACAGAGAAGCAAAAAATTTATTTCGTTTCATTTTTAATTATATACTTTAGAATGTAACTCTTAAACTAACACCGTAGTTCCGCATAGTTGGGAAGGCAGCAAACTCACCCAATTCAGAAGAAATATCGTTACCATAGTTGGTAGCTTCTGGGTCAACAAAGTTGTTAGATTTAGGAGTAAATAATAAAAGGTTCCGGCCAATCAGGCTAACTGAAGCCCCAGACATCTTAAATTTAGAAACCAGGCTGGCCGGCAGGTTATAAGATAATACTACTTCGCGCAACTTAACATAGTCTCTGTCTAAAACAAAATTATGGAATCTGGCAGGAGAAGCAGTACTCCAGTAGTTATATACGCTGGTATAAGGTACTGGAATATCGTTTTCAACGTAAGTAACCTCTCCACCCGGCGTTGTAGCTGGTATCTCTTTTACTGAGTTTGGTACTACAAATGGCTGGCGGTAGTTGTAAGCGGTTTCGGTAGAGTTACCAACAAAGTTATTTAATTGCTTGGTGTAAGAATAAAACTGACCACCTTTACGCCAATCAACCACGGCATTTAAAGAGAATCCTTTGTAGGTAAAACCATTAGAAAAGCCCATGATAAAATCAGGGTTAGAGGTGCCTACAGTTTCTTTTAAAACAGGATCAGTAGCTTCTACACCATTTGATTGAACAATGATTTTACCTTGCATTGGACCAGATTCTACTCTTCTGAAAGCAGGTACTTTAAAGGTGCCTAAAGGTTGACCAACTTCAGCTAAATAATCAACTGAATATACGTTGGTAATTAAGAATTCTTTAGCATCGCCGTACAAAGACAATACCTCGCTTCTGTTTCTGGTAAAGTTGGTGGCAAACTCCCACTGGAAATTATCAGTTTTTACCGGAATTAAAGATAAACGAGCTTCAATACCCCGGTTAGCAATATTACCAATGTTTCTGGTTTGGGTAGTAAAGCCGGTTTCTGGAGCAACGCTGGCACTAACAATCTGGTCTTTGGTTTGTCTGTCGTAGTAAGAGAAATCTAAACCAACGCGGCTGTTAAACCAGCGGGTATCTAAACCGAGTTCCCACTCACGGGTAATTTCTGGTTTCAGGGTTTGGTTACCTTGGTTATTACTTTGGGTTTGTCCGGCAACACCACCAACTGGTAAGTAAATATTACCAAAGCCTAAGCTTATTTGAGTAGCTGGGTAAGTACTGTTAACCAGGTAAGGAGCGGCATCATTACCGGTTTTACCCCAAGCTGCTCTAACTTTTAAAAAGCTTAATCTGTCGGTTTGGAAAGAAGGTAACATCTCAGATAACACCAAAGATGTATTAGCACCCCAGTAGAAATAGCTATTATTAGCGCTTGGTAAAGTAGATGACCAGTCGTTACGTAAAGAAAGGTTAACGAACCAGTAATCTCTGAAACCAAAATCTACGTTACCAAAAGCAGCCAGTAAGGCTCGCTCATTTTTAATTGATTCAGTAACCGGTGTACCGCTGGTGTTTTGCAAGCTATACCATTCTGGCACGTTTAAACCCGTAACATAAGAGGTTAAAGTATTAAAACTTCTGGCGTTATAGTTACCCCCAACTACACCTCCTAAAGTAATATCTGAGGTAAGGTTGTGACTGGTTTGTAACAACAAACTCATATCTAATTGTTGGTCTCTTCTGCTGGTTTCGCCGTAACGGCCCGGAACATCAGTTTGGCCACCCAGTTTACCGTAGCTGCCAGGGGTATAGGTAATACGGGCACCCTGATCAAAGAATCTGGCGTTGTTGAAGTCGCCACCAATCCGGGCAATAGCTTTAGTGCCTTTTAATACTTCGTAACCTAATTCTACTTTACCAAATACCCGGTCTTCCTGCATAGAAGTTTTGTTATTGTTTATAACAAAGTAGGGGTTTTCGGCATAAACAGTAAAGTAATTATCGGGGGTGTTGTAAGGATTATTTAAATCTTTTAACTGGCTGATAGGAACATCAACCGGAATTTGTTGAATTTCCTGGAATACAGTAGCCCCACCGTCGCTCGTTCCCTGACCGGTGAAGATCGCACTTAAATCTCTTCTGGTGTAGCTAATGTTGTAGTCAGAAGTAAACTTGCCGTAGTTAGAGTTACCGCGGAAAGAGAAATTATTACGGCTGTATTTATCTACATCAGTTGGTACAGCACCATTTTGGGTTGAATTGGCATAAGAGAAAGCAAATGAATTGTTTTGTCCACCACCCGATACAGTTACGGCATTCTGCACATCAGAGCCGGTTTCAAAGAAACCTCTGGCATTGTCTTTTACATAAGAAAATGGTTTAGTCCGTGGCTCTCCGTTTATTTCGGCTCCCCATGACCGTACAACCCCATCTAACCTTGGACCCCAGGAACCATTTTCGTGCGGGTCATAAAATGGCCAGCCTTGTCCGAAAACATTTTGGGTTTGTACCGTACGCAGTACATTGCTGGCCGTATAAGAACCAGAATATGTAACCCGGATTCTATCGTTCAGTTTACCTCTTTTAGTAGTAATCATTACTACCCCGTGGGCAGCCCGCGAACCATAAAGCGCCGTTGCCGAAGCACCTTTTAATATAGTAACTGATTCAACATCTTCCGGGTTAATGTCGTTGGCCTGGTTACCAAAGTCTACCGCTCTGGTAGATTGGTTTACGTTGCTACCAGTATTGGCATTGTTGTAGTTAATGTTGTTAATAGGCACACCATCTACTACATACAACGGGTTGTTACCACCAGTAAAAGAAGAGACCCCTCTGATAATTACTTTGGTAGAAGCACCTGGCGAACCAGAACCCGAAATAGCAACACCCGGTACTTTACCCTGGATACCGCTCATAACGTTATTCGGACGGGCTTGGGTAACATCTTCGGCCTTAATAGTACTAGCGGCATAGCCTAGAGTTTTTTCTTCACGGGCAATACCCAAGGCTGTTACCACCACTTCGTTTAGTTGTTTGGCGTCCAGGGGCATAGCCACATTAATAGAAGTCGCATTGCCAATGGTCCGCTCCATGGTAGTATAGCCAATAAAGCTAAACGTGAGTGTGGTTCCGGTTGCCGGAACAGAAATAGTGTAATTACCGGTAGCATCGGTAGATGTACCAATTTGTGTGCCTTTAACCAATACCGTCACGCCGGGTAAGCCTTCATTATTGGTGGCATCCGTCACTTTTCCGGTAATGGTTCTATCCTGCGCCAAGGCTTCTTTGGCAAGCCCCAACAAGAGAATAAAACAGAAAACTAAAAGTTTCTTCATGTTTGTTTGTTGTTTTAATTAATTTGAATAAATACAAATTTATAAGTAAATTTTAAATAAAACTTAATATAAAGCTCTTTATTATAAAGATTTTATATATTTCTTAATATATTCTTAGCAATGATTTAATATATAATATTTGAATTTAATATATTGTTGGTAATCAATAAGTTTAAGTTTTTGGTGAGTGTTAATAGAAATAATAAAGGTGTGGGTGTTCGCTAGTTTGTCCGTTCAATAACCGGCCTTACAGTGGGTCTGGTAAAGAAATTGCTTCGGGAAGTACGAAGAAAATTAGCTTGAAGAATAATGTAAAGGTTTTACCATAGAATAGAACTTGTTAATTAGTACGGGTTTATACGTTCAGTAAGAAATCTGGTTTACCAGCAGAAGTAAGGATTTGAGTTTTATAAGTCTTAAATAAAATAGTTGCTATTATAGCATTAAAATTTAAAAACAAGAATCGTATACAGGTAAGTTGTAAACATTTTTCATCTGATTTTTGTACCAAAATTAAATTCTTGTTTTCACCCTAGGTACGGGTTAGTTAAATATAATTTTATTCTCTTTTTTTAAATAAGAAAGCCTGGGCTGGTTTATTATACTTAAACCAGCCCAGGCTTTCTTATCTATTAGCCATAAATAGCGCTTAATTCTGCATCAGAAAGGCTTTGATATAATCGTCAATGTCGCCATCCAGCACGTTTTGTACATCAGATCTTTCTAACCCGGTACGCAAATCTTTTACTAGTTTATATGGGTGCAATACGTAATTGCGAATTTGGGAACCAAAGTCGATGCGTTTTTTGGTGCTTTCGAGCTTGTCGCGTTCTTCGTTGCGTTTATCTATTTCTATCTGGTATAGGCGGGAGCGTAGCATATTAATGGCGTGCTCTTTGTTCATGAGCTGCGATCGTTCTATCTGACATTCGATCACAATGCCTGAAGGCTTGTGCTTTAAGCGAACGGCCGTTTCTACTTTATTTACGTTCTGCCCGCCGGCACCACCCGACCGAAAAGTATCCCACTCAATATCGGCCATATTGATTTCAATGTTTATGGTATCATCTACGAGGGGGTACGCAAACACTGAGGCAAAAGAAGTATGGCGACGGCCACCCGAGTCGAACGGTGAAATACGAACTAATCGGTGCACGCCAATTTCAGATTTAAGGTAACCATAGGCAAAGTCCCCGGTAATTTCCAGGGTAGCTGATTTTATACCTGCGCCGTCACCGGCCTGGTAACTAAGCTGCCGAACGCCATATTTTTGTTTTTCGGCCCACATAATATACATGCGCATCAGCATCTCGGCCCAATCCTGGCTTTCGGTACCGCCCGCCCCGGGATTTATTTCCAAAACAGCGCTTAACTGGTCTTCTTCGTTGCTGAGCATACGCTTAAACTCCAATTTTTCAATGGCTGCTTCGGCTTTGGCAAATTCTTTCTGAATATCTTCTTCTGATACATCGCCTTCTTTGTAAAAATCGAACAGCACCTCAAATTCATCTACTGCGGCGGCAACTTCTTCAAATTGGTCGGTCCAGACTTTTACGCCTTTAATTTCTTTCAGCAGGATTTCCGCTTTTTTAGAATCGTCCCAGAAACCGGGCTGGGTGGTTATGGCTTCTTTATCGGCTACTTCTTCTTTCTTGGCATCGTAGTCAAAGATACCTCCTCAAAGCCTCGGTACGGCTTTTTAAATCTTTTACTTGTTCGTTGGTCATTTTAAAGTTTTAAGTAATAAGTTTTCGATTGAAATGGATAATATATACTTACAGATAGATTCCTGTAAAAAGCAAAAGTTGTAAGCAATAAACCCGATAGCCTAAGCCATTCCAGGGCCTTATTACTTACAACTTATTACTTATAACTTAGTCTAAACTTTTACTATCCAGCCGTGCGTATCGGCTGCTTTGCCGGTCCGGATGTCGTTTAGTTCCTGACCCAGGGCCGGCGAATATTTGCGTTCGGCTACTGGAGGCAATTCATAATCGGTGCCACGGTAACCAATGGTAACAATGTGCGAAATAACCGCCGCTGTGCCACAGCCAAAGGCTTCCTGCAAGGTGCCGTTCTGGGCCGCAGTAATTACTTCGGCTACTGAAACTTTACGTTCTTCTACCGGTATGCCCTGGTCTTTGGCCAACTGAATAATGGTATCGCGGGTAACGCCCGCCAGGATAGAGGTACTCAGGGCCGGGGTAATAAGCGTATCGTTTATAATAAACATCAGGTTCATGGTGCCTGATTCTTCAAAATATTCGTGGGTTTTACCATCGGTCCAGAGTAACTGGTGGTAGCCTTCTTCGGCCGCTTTTTTGGCTGGGTACAATGAGCCGGCGTAATTACCGGCTGCTTTGGCAAAGCCAAATCCGCCTTCTACCGACCGGGCAAACGTTTCTTCTACTTTAACGCGCAACGGCATAGAATAATAAGCATTTACCGGGCAGGTAATAATGGCAAAGCGGTACGTATCTGAAGGTTTTACACCTAAAAATTCGCCGGTTGCAAACATAAAGGGCCGGATGTACAACGAACTGCCGGGGTTAGCCGGAATCCAGTTGGCATCGAGGCGCAGTAATTCTTTCAGACCGTCAATAAAAACTTCTTCAGGAAAATCCGGCATACACAAGCGTTCGGCCGATAGGTTTAACCGGCGCAGGTTGGCTTCGGGCCGGAAAATAATTATTTCGCCATCTTCGTTTTTGTAAGCTTTCAGGCCTTCAAAAATAGCCTGGCCGTAGTGTAATGCCGGGTTAGCCGGACTTACGGTAAAATCGCCGAAAGGTACAATGGTAGGGGTTTGCCATTCGCCGTTTACAAAATCGGCAACAAACATGTGGTCCGAAAAGGTTTGGCCAAACTCCAGTGTCTCGAAATTAACTTGGGCTAACCGAGAATTATTTGTTTTTTGAATATTTATGGTTTGCGTCGAAAACATAGCAAAGGTATTTTAATTACAAAAAAGTATAAATATTTCTGCCTAAAGGCAATCAGGGCAAAATTAATATTTTTATTCTAAAAGACTACAGTAGTGGTTACAACCGTGGGCGCCAGGGAATTTCTTCGGCTCCTAGTTCATTGGCCATTTTCCGGCTCAGCACAAATAAATAATCCGATAATCGGTTTAAATAAATAATTATTAAATCTTCTACAAAAG
Source organism: Adhaeribacter sp. (assembly GCF_057359045.1). NCBI lineage: Bacteria > Pseudomonadati > Bacteroidota > Cytophagia > Cytophagales > Hymenobacteraceae > Adhaeribacter > Adhaeribacter sp. The sequence goes on along the minus strand of NZ_JBMQUD010000089.1, from coordinate 24,054 downwards.
ATTCTTCCTGCAGGCTAATAACCAAACGCTCGGCGCGCCGGCAAACGCACCGGGCCACGTGGCAAAACGAAACCGACTGGTGCCCCCCGGGTAATACGAAAACTTTTAGGGGCGGGATTTGATTATCCATTAAATCCATTTCCTGCTCCAGGCGGGTAATATCTTCGGCGTGTAAGTCGGGTAGTTTACGGGCTGGTTTCTCGGGGTCAGAGGCCAAAGATGCCCCAATGGTAAACAGCCGGTCCTGAATGTCGCGTAAAAGTTCGCGCCGGCCGGTATTAACCGGTTGGTCGCTTACCAGGCCAATATAGGAATTGAGTTCGTCTACGGTGCCGTACGAATCTATGCGCAAGGCCGATTTTCTGACCCGGGTGCCACCAATAAGGGAGGTAAGGCCTTTATCGCCGGTTCTGGTGTATATTTTCATAAGCTGATGCGGGGCGTTCGTTAATTCTGTTTTGCCCCAAGTGCGGTTAAACAGTTACCCTGTGCGAGGTAACTTCGGTGTTAATATTATCAGATTCAATCAGTCCGTCGCGCAGCCGGATAATACGATGGGCATATTTGGCAATATCTTCTTCGTGGGTTACCATAATAATGGTGTTGCCTTTGGCGTAGAGGTTCTCAAATAAATCCATAATCTCGTACGAGGTTTTGGTGTCGAGGTTACCCGTGGGCTCATCGGCCAGAATAATGCTGGGGTCATTTACCAGGGCGCGGGCAATAGCTACGCGTTGCCGTTGTCCGCCCGAAAGCTCGTTGGGTTTGTGTTTGGCGCGCTCGGCCAGGCCCACACTTTCTAATACGTGCATCGCTTTTTCGGTACGGGCCGATTTGCCGTAACCGGCGTATACCAGGGGCAAGGCTACATTTTCGAGCGCCGACGAACGGGGCAAAAGATTAAACGTCTGAAAAACAAAACCAATTTCCTTGTTACGCACTTCGGCCAACTCGTTATCGGTCATGTTGCTCACATCTTTGTTGTTCAGAATATATTGGCCGCCCGAAGGCGTATCGAGGCACCCGATAATATTCATAAGCGTAGATTTGCCCGAACCGGAAGGTCCCATAAAAGCAACGTATTCGCCTTTTGCTACTGCAATAGATACACTCCGGAGCGCATGTATGGTTTCGCTGCCCATCCGGTACATGCGCGAAAGATCTATTGTTTGAATGATTGTAGGGCCCATATAAATAGCAGTTTTGGCTTACAAAATGCAATTTACAGGTTAGTTTCGAAAGTTAAAATTTAAACCAAGCTCTGATGGCTTTTCGGGAAGTTTGTTTTACCCCTAATACCTGGTTTTAACCTTGGGCAACTGTTGTAGAAACCTTGTACAAAGTAAATTTTTAAATTATTTATGAGTAAATATTTCTGACCTCATTAATCGGAGCAAACAATATTTACAACGCTTTTATTCAGGTTGTGCAACGGGCAAATCAGACAAAATAATCCCTTCTGGTAAATAGTTGCTGCCATAGTAAGCAGCAAAATAAATACTAAATATTAGGAGTATCAATCCGGCAAGTTTTAAAACCTGCCAGATCTAATCTACAACAGAGGTCTTTTTATTATTTGGTATAATCAGGTTATTGCGGGATTAAACCCAAGGCTATTTCTCTTTGCCTAACTCTGGCTTCGTACTCGGGCCGGAAAGCAGCCATTTCGGCCGGCGAAATTAATTCGGCTAAATCTTCCAGTGCAGTTTCGGCAAAACCAGCGTAGCCGGCTTCTACACTTTGTAAAATATATGCTTTGTAAATGGCCGGCTCGTGCGGATTGTAAGTAATGCTGTTGAGCAGCAAATCGTAAGCCTCGTTTTTGCGGTTTAGTTTACCGTTAAAAAAGTTGGCTGCCGCTAGTACGGTAGGTACATGGTAAGGCATAGCCATTAAAGCCTGGTTGTAAAACCGGCGGGCCTGGGGTACATTATTTTGTTTTTCGGCTACTTGCGCCTGGTAAAATAATTTCAGGTTTTGGTCTAAGCCTTCCAGGTGCATAAGGGGCAAAGCCTTGGCCAAAGCATCTAGTTGCTCCGTGCGCAGCATTATTTCGGCCTGTAAAATATTAACCTCCGATAATAATTTATTTTTTTGGGTAAGCTGGGGTAATAAATTATCGAGCACCTGCATGGCCGCGGGCCAGTTCTGGTTAGCTACATAAAAAGCGGTTAATTCTTTTTGAGCCATATTTTTTAGTTCCGGCTGATTTACGGAGCTGGCAATAGCTACAAATTCCTGACCGGACAGGTTACTGTTGAGCCCTTGGTTTAACTGCAAATATTGTACTTTTAAAGAATCCCGGCCGCTTTGGATTACCTGGTTAGCCGAAGCCTGTAACAAAAACTGCAGCCGGTTAGCTTGCTCAGCAACAGCCGGGTCGTTGGCCTGCGACAATTCACCGGCCAAAAGCAAAGCATCGGTGGCACGGTTAGGTAAAAAGGCTAAGGCATACAGGTGGTGTAAAGGTGCGTCCGGCGAACCTTTGGCTTGCGCCTGGGCAAAATGGTTGGCAGCTTCGGTGTATAATTTTTGCTGAAGTAACTGCAAACCAATCAGGTCGAGGAGATAAGCCGAGTAAGTTGCTTCGGTGCCGGCCAGGTTTTCGAGCGTAGTGCGGGCGGCCAAAGTTTGGTTAAGCCGTTGTTGCACGTAAGCCCGCAACAATTTTAAATCTAAATGATAAGCCGAATTTTCTTCGCTCGCCAGGTAAATATTTATGCGGTCTAAAGCTTTTTTATCTGCCGGTATACGGTTGCGCAAAATGCCATGGTAAAAGCTGGTAAAAGTTTCGGGCAGTAGTTTATTTGCCGTGGGCAGTTGCAGGGCTTCGGTAGCTAATTTTTGTTTTGTGAAACTTTCCAGGAGCAGCAAATTACTGGTAAGGGGCAGGTGTTTTCCGGCTTTCTGGCCTTGCGCCAGGGTTATGGCTTGTTTGCCCAAACCGTTGAGCAGGTAAAATGCCAGCCGGTTACTCGTAATGGTATTTTGCCATTCTTTCTGGTTTTCGGCGCGGTTAAAGAAATATTCGGCCGAATCGACCATAGAAGTGCTGGCGTAAACCAATGCCTGGTTGTTTAACAAGGGCACGTTTTCGGGAAATTTTCTAAGACCTTCTTTTAAAGCAAACATGCGGTCGAAGAAATGCTGCTGGTCGGGGTATTTATTTGCTAACCGGATGTAAACTTTCGGGTCGGGGTATAATTTGCGGGCTTCGTTTAGTTGGTTTATTTCGCTTTGCCAGTAATCTTTTTCGCGGTAAATGGCCGCCTGGGCGTAAGTGGCCTTTAAATTATTATGTTCGTAAACACTGCTTTCGGCGTAAAATTTAAGCGCCAGAATATCGCCTTCAGTGGCCGTATAATAATCGCCTAAATAATTATAATAACCTGCCACCGCCCGGTTGTAAACCATGTAATTAGTCCGGAACAACAGGGCCACGAGTAAAATGGTACCCATGATGTAAATAGTATATACCGGAATTACTTTGGGTTCGTAAACTACCCGGTAAACCCGCAGCCTTTGCCCTAATAATCGCCCAAAATTTACCAGGATATAAATCAGGAAAATAAAGCCGTAAGCCAGGTGGGTGTATACAATAAAATCGGAGAAGGTGCGGATAAGCGAATCGTTGACGGTGGCAAAGGCGTAGCCAATGCTGGCAAAAGCCACGCACGCAAAAACCAGGTATAAAAAAGAAGCCCCGTTCTGAAAAGAGATAAAATTTTGATAAACCCGCTCGCGCTGAAACGTACCCCAAAACCCAACCACTGCCGAAATAAGCAGAATCAGAAAGCTGTTGAGCAATACGATGTCGAGATCCAGCAAGCCGGTTTGCCGGAAATACAAGAGAAGCAGGTTGAGTAAATACAAACCCACAATCAGCAGAAACTGCCAAAGGCCAAAGCGGCGCTGCGGATTCTCGGATTGGGTATTAAACCACAACAAACCCAGAATATTCTCCCACGATACCCAGAATATAAATAACAACGCACCTACCAGAAACCCCGGCGAACTATAATTAATTAAATGTAAAGTAATGTGGCCGGCCGGGAGTGGAGCCGTGGTGTATAAAAAAACAGCAATACCGGTAACGAGTAAAGTAAAAATTACTAGCCGCCGGGTAAAAGAAACATTCGGAAAAAAGGCCTGGAGCAAAAAGGTGGTGCCACCCAGTAAGGTTAAAATAGAAATTAGTAAATATTGTTTCTGGCCACCAAAAATGCCCAGTAAATCAAAATTAAAGGTGGCTAAAAATAGCATTAGGAGCAGCAAAGCCGCAAAAAACAAAGTTTGCCGCAAAGTACTGGCTACGGCCAAAAAATAGATTAAAGCAATGGTAAGCAAACCCAGAAATATACCGGCGGCTACCAGATTAGGTTTAGGAACCCCGGCTTCGAACTGCTCGGTTAAAATAAAGCCTTTTAGTTGCACCGGAAACTCCTGCAAGAGTACCGATATTTTATCTACTGGTAAATTTACGGCCTGGGCTTCGGTAACTATTTGCCAGGGAACCACCTGGTCAGAACCGGTAAAATAATAATAAACGGCAGCGGCCAGGGCCAACAGGCTTACCAGCAGTAAAAAAAGAAAAGGATACCGGGTATCCTTATTCGTGGCAAAACTAAAAAGCAGTTGTTTCATGCAGGCGGGTTAAGCTTATTCCAGTACTTTGGGTACTCTGAAATAATCCGAATCTTTTTTAGGAGCGTTACGCAAGCCTTGCTCGTGGGTTATGGCGTTTAAAGCCACATCTTCGCGCAAAACATTTACTTCTTCCGACATGTGGGTTAACGGTTCTACAGCCGAAGTATCTAGTTCGCGTAACTTCTCCATCCAGTCCAGGATTTTATTCAGGTCCTGCAGCATTTCCTGTTCTTTGTTTTCGTCAAATTCCAGACGGGCTAAGTGGGCTAGTTTCCGGATGGTTTGTATATCGGTGCTCATGTTGGTGGGCTTTAAGTTCGTTTTGAATAATATTAAAGGTTTTATTTTTTAAGCTAGGTAAATCGGCCAGGGTTAAGCCGGCGGTGGCAATAGGTTCGTGAATAATCATTTTAAGCGGATGCCATTGCACAATAAATTTGCCGTCTACGTCGGGTAAAAAAATGTGGTTATAGGGCATGGTAACCGGTACCAGCGGCGTTTGGGTTTCAATAGCCAGTTTAAACGGACCATCTTTAAAAGGCAGCATATCGTGGCCGGCAGTTTCCGAAATAGTACCTTCCGGAAAAATAACAATGCTGCGCCCTTCTTTAATGGTTTTTTTAGACCGGATGTACGAACGGGCACTGCTCACCGGGTTCCGCCGATCAACGGTAATATACAGCTTGTTGTAAATAGGCCCCCACAAAGGTACTTTGGCTAAACCATCTTTCCCGACAAAATTTAAAAAACCCGGAATGGTTTGCAATAGCAAAGGAATATCTATGTAAGAGCTGTGGTTGGGCGCAAAAATATACGTTTTACCGGTTTTAATGTGCTGACGTCCTTTTATAGTTACCGGCAAACCGTACAACCGGAGCTGCAAACCCGACCAGAGCCGGTTGAGCGTATGGGCGTGGCGGTACCAGGCCGGCCGGGTAGTAAAAACCACAAATAACGGATAAAACAGGAAAAATGGCACCAGGAAAGATACCACACACCAGGCAGCATAAATTTTCCGGACTATCAGATTAAGCAGTTTCATCACCCTCAAAATTAGGAATTATGTAGCTAAAACCACAGGTTTACCCTAAAAATTCCGCTTTAAAGGCTTTAAAGTTTAAGCACCCTGGCGCTCGTTTAATATTTTTTGGGCTTTTAAAATACCAGCTACGCTAATACAATCGGTTATTTTGTTGTCCATTACCATTTGTACGGCTTCGGCAAAAGGCAATTTTTTTATGCGCAGGTCTTCGGTTTCTTCAAATTCCGTTTCGCCGGCAATTAAATCCTCAGCTAAAAAAACAAAGCCTTCTTCGTCGGTTACGGAGTTAGAGGTATGCAAACGGGCAATGTTGGTCCAGCGGCGGGCGGTAAAACCGGTTTCTTCTTTTAATTCGCGCTTCGCCGATTCCAGTAAATCTATCTCGATTAAACCACCGCCCATGGGTATTTCCCAGGAATATTCGTTTAGCGCGTACCGGTACTGACCAATCAGGTAAGTATTTCCTTCAGCATCGATGGGAATAATGCCAATAGCTTTGTTTTTCATGTGCACCACGCCGTAAATGCCCTGGCCGCCTTTGGGGTTTATTACCTGGTCTTCGCGTACGCTAATCCAGGGGTTTTGGTAAACATTTTGCGACGAAAGGGTTTGCCAGGGATTGTGATCTTCGTTGTAGTTACTCTGCATTTTCTGATTTTTGAATAAACAAAAGTAAGGCCGGCCCGCCATTTTATAAGCATACTGGCCAAAAGCCTACATATTTAGCTATTTATTTTGATTTGGATACTACCGCTGTAGCCTTAACTTGGTTGCCGGCGCGGCCTAAAAACTCTCGGTTTATTTAGGAAAATTTTGCTGTTTAGGCATTAGTGTAGGGCGACCGTTAAATGCTGGTATTAATATTTATTTAAGTTTTGGCCGTTTTCACGGCTTTGGGTTTGCGCCGGAAACGCCAGATTTCGCCTTTGTGCCGTTGCGGTACCTGGTCGCCGAAAAGTTTGCCCCAAGGTTTAAGGTATTCTATCCGGTCGAATATTATTTTGAGCACAGCGATAAACGGAATAGATAAAAACATACCCGAAACCCCCCATAAAGCGCCGCCGCATAGCACCGCCAGTAACGAGATTAAAGCATTAATCTGTACTTTAGACGAAACAATCATGGGCACCAGAAAATTATTATCGACAAACTGAATAACCGAATATGCCAGAATAATTAATAACTGGGTGGTGTAGCCATCTTGGGTAATGGTTACCATGAGCACAGGTAAAAAAAGTGCCACAAGGCCGCCAATGTAAGGCAATAAATTTAAGATGGCCCCAATTATACCCAGTAATATGGCATAGTTTACGCCCAGCAAAAGCAAAGCGCCAGAGTTTAAAACCGCAATAATCAGGGTTTCGATTAACAAACCAACTACGTAGCTTTTAATAGCTGTTTTGGTTTCCTGGAGTACTTCGGCCAGGTGGTCGGAGTGGGCCCGCGTAAAAGCCTCGTATAAAAAATTCAGGATCAAGGTTTTGTAATAAAGCAGCAGGAAAATATATATCGGAATTAAAAATATTACGCTAAAAACACCCAAAGCGCCGGTTACAGTGCTGCCAATCAGGTTTTTACTTTTACTAACGGTTTCGTTTAAAAACTTGGTTTGCTTTTGAATGCTAATCCCGAAGGTATTATAAATCCAGGTTTCCAGGTCCAGCAAAATGCTTTTATACCGCTGTTTAAGTTCCGGGAGCATTTCGCCGAATTGAATGAGTTGGAGGGACAAAAAATACAAAATGGCACTTACTACCAGAATTGCCAGCAAAACGGTAAGTACAATAGAAGGTACCCGGGGTATTTTAAGGGCCATTAATTTATTATGCACCGAGTTAAGCAGGATGGCGAATAATCCGGCAAAGGCCAAGGGAATCAGAATATCAGACAGCATATATAAAATATATACTGCCAGGGTAAGCCCTAATAAAATAAGCGTACTCTTTTTGTAAAAAGGTTCTGGCTCCATATTGGCTAAAAAATATAAAAAGCAACCGGTAAATATAATATTAATTGCATCAGAACCGGCGGGCAGGAGCATACCTTTTTAAATTAAGTAACCTAGCTGTATTAGCTACACTTGTTGTTTAAATACAACTTGCCTTAAAAGCTATTTTAGAGGTACTTAGGCTATTTGTAAGCAGAATAATTTAACCTGAAGTTGTATTTTAAAGCTTAAATATTAGTTTTACAGCATGGCTGATTCTTTTGTAAACCGGAGAGATTCTTTAAAAATGTTAAGTGCTGCCGCCGGCTTGGCTTTGTTGCCTGGTGCTGGCCAGGCCCAACCCGTTGCCCCACCAAGCTTTACCTATTGCCTGAACATGAGCACCATTCGGGGCCAGAAGCTGGGCTTTGTAAAAGAACTGGAAGTAGCGGCTAAAGCGGGTTTCCGGTCGGTAGAAATCTGGATGAATTCTTTGCAGGAATATTTAGACGCCGGTGGTACCCTAGCCGATGCGCGCAAACGCCTGCAAGACCTGGGCCTGAAAGTAGAAAATGCCATTGGCTTTGCCAATTGGATTGTAGACGATGACACCAACCGGCGCAAAGGCCTGGACTTGCTAAAACGCGAAATGGACGAGTTGGCTCAATTGGGTTGCCCCCGCACCGCCGCTCCGCCTGCCGGCGCTACCCAGGGTAGCCGCCTGGATTTAAAAAAAGCCGCCGAACGGTATCGCCAAATATTAGAATTAGGCCAGCAAACCGGGGTAGTACCTCAACTCGAATTATGGGGCTTTTCGGAAAATTTAAGCCGGCTGAGCGATGTTTTGTACGTTGCCACCGAAAGCGGGCATCCGCAGGCCCGGCTCCTGCTCGATGTGTACCACCTGTACAAAGGTGGCACCAGCCTCGATAGTTTGCATTTAGTGGGCAAACCCGCCATTGAAATTTTTCACGTAAACGATTATGCTGCTACTTTCGATAGGGCCACCATTACCGATGCCGACCGGATTTATACCGGCGACGGGGCAGCACCCATCCGCCGCATATTGCAAGCCCTGCGCCCGCCCGACCGGCCACTCATTATTTCTTTTGAAGTTTTTAATAAAAGTTACTACGCCCAGGATGCTTTGCTGGTAGCGCAAACAGCATTGGCTAAAATGAAAGCCGTTACCAAAGGTTTGTAAACCCCAGGCTAAATATTTCAATAACTACAGCTACTTGGTTTAATAACTGCTGGACAATTTTAGTTTTGCCTTTTGCCGCCGCGCAAACCATTCTTTTGCCGCCGTACGGCTTTTTACTAATTTAAGGTTTACTGGCAGTTGGTTGGTATTTATTATTAATTGAATAACCTGGTATAAGTTATTATCCCAATGGAAATCCGGCGATTCCAGCAGAGCAATATTGCGTAGAGGCGTTTCTGATACGTGCTGGAGTATTTGGTTAATTATTCCATCCGTCAGTACGCCACCCATGGGTATACCAGAATCTAAAATTAAGTTAGAGACTTTATTTTGCTGAATGGTGGTAAACAGGGTAATAATGGTTTGGATAAATAAAGCCGATTCTACTTCCAGGTCATCGTGCCATTTGGCGGTTAAGATATTGGATTTTGCTTCGTAGGTTAATTGTATTAAATTATTCACGCTGGTAAGGCTATTGATATTAAATTATAGATCAGTTTGCTGTAGTTTTTTTATTTTCTTTTTAGTTGATTTTTCATAAACAATAAACCAGGTAATGTTTATTAGCTTTTGGATAGTAAGGGCTTGGGATTTAAGACTACAAGCCTTTGCTCAGTGCCTAAGACATGGGAATGCGGCACCTTAAAAAGGCTTAAGAAATAAATAGAGAGAGGGTAGGTTTTACTTAACAGGTACTGTGGATTTTAATGCTGCAATTTTATTAATTGGTAAAAAAATGGCAACAATTTAGTCAAATATATTTTTCGGGTAAGGTTACCTTAAAGAACAGCGGGTGTACGAGCACGTTTGCTATTAGACTAGTTTGTGCCGTAACAATGAAGGGTTTTGTGTTTGAAACCCATTTAAAAGAAAAATCCTGTTTATCGCAGCGCGATAAACAGGATTTTTCTTTTAAATAGCTAAATAAGTTTTTTTAATGGGGCGGCAAATGCCGGTATTCTTTTACTGCCTGCACAAAACATCTTACTTTATCAGGATCGGTATCGGGGTAAACCCCGTGTCCCAAGTTAGCAATATGCCGGTAGGGGCCAAAAGCAGCGAGCATCCGGTGGGTTTCGGCGGTAACTTGTTCGTAAGAACCGTACAACGCGCAAGGGTCCAGGTTGCCTTGCAAGGTTTTATCTGGGCCAATAGCTTGCCGCGATGTTGCTATATCCATATTCCAGTCCAGGCCAACAACGCTGCAATTTAAGCGGGCAAAATCGGCAAGAGCAAAAAATGCACCCTTGGCAAATACGGTTACAGGCACTTCGGTAATAGCAGCGCAAATCTGGGCAATGTAGCGCCCCGAAAATTCCTGGTATTGTGCCGGCGATAAAATACCTGCCCACGAATCGAATATTTGCACCAGGTTGGCCCCGGCCGTTACCTGGGCTTTCAAATATTTAATAGTAGTATCGGTTATTTTTTGCAGTAAAGTATGCGCCATCTGGGGCTCGGTATATAACATTTTGCGGGCCTTTGAAAACGTTTTGGAGCCGTGGCCTTCTACCATGTACGCCAGAATCGTCCAGGGGGCACCGGCAAAACCCAGCAGTGGCACCCGGCCATTTAAGGCTTTTTTGGTAATCCGGATGGCTTCGTATACATATTCCAGTTCCAGGTGGGCATCTTCCGAACGCAATTCTTCTACATCGGCCAGGCACTGAATAGTTTTGGGAAAGTGTGGCCCGCGTTGCTCTACCATGTCGTAAGGCAAACCCATGGCTTCGGGTACTACCAAAATATCCGAAAAAATAATTGCGGCATCTACATCCAGTAAATCTACCGGCTGAATGGTAACTTCAGCGGCTAGCTCCGGCGTTTCGGCCAGTTCTTTAAAGCCGCTTACGCTGCTGCGTACAGCGCGGTATTCCGGTAAAATCCGGCCGGCCTGGCGCATAAGCCACACTGGCGTCCGTTCAGTTTCTTCGCCGCGGGCGGCCCGTAAAAGCAAATCATTTTTTAACTGCATGGCACAAAGATAAGCGAAGCGGCCGAAGGTTAAAAGTTATCGCCAAAAAGTTAAACGCCAAAATATTCCCCGTACTACATAAAATACCAAAAGTAGCTTAGGTAAAAGCGGCTAAAGTATACGCCACCTAATATTTATGCTAAGCAATTTGCTTCCCTAAGAAAACACCTAACAGAATATCAGCACCTGAATTTTTGAGATACATAAGGGGTTTAATGATGATTGTAATAAATTTAACCCGAATGTATTTGTTTAATGCGCTTAATTATTTTACTTGCTAAAACGTTTTATGTTTTTAGTATACAGCTTAATATTCCTGCTTGCTGCCCAACCCCATGAAAAAAATTAGTTTTGTTTTTGCCTTAATTATTTACCTGACCAGTCCTGTGTTCGGCCAAAAAACAACGCCAGCCGAGTATAAAAACCGGGTAAAACTACTGCACGATAATATTTATCAGACTTTTTATAAGCCTACTACCGGTTTATTTATTGAAACGAATAATACTAGCCGTAACGAAAATCCGCATTCTTATTTGTGGCCCTTGTGCGGTTTAATTCAGGCGGTTAACGAAATGGAGCGTCTGGAGCCCTCCAAAACGTACATGGACCCGGTTATTAAAGCCATTAACCAATATTACAATGCCAATCCGCCGGCCCCGGGGTACCAGGCGTATGTAACAAAAGAAAAAATAGATACCCGTTACATTGATGATAACCAGTGGATTGGTATTGCTTACATGGATGCGTATGCCCGCACCAAAAACAAAAAGTACCTCACTTTAGCCGAAGAAATTTATAAGTTTATGCTTACCGGCTACGACGAGGCCGGTGGCGGCGGTTTGTACTGGCGGGAAAACGATAAAACAACCAAAAATACCTGTTCTAATGGTCCGGGCATTATTCTGGCCTTGCAGCTTTACGGGGCTACAGCGCAAAAAAGCTATCTCCAAACGGCCACTGAGCTTTACAACTGGACAAATAAATATTTGCTGGCACCCGAAGGGGTTTATTACGATGCCCTTAAACTGCCCAGCCTGAAAATAGATTCGGCGCGCTATACCTACAACACCGGCACCATGCTGCAGTCTAATGTAATGTTTTACCGCATTACCAAAGACAAAAAATATTTAGCTGAGGCCCAGCGCATTGCCCAGGTTGCCGAAAAATATTTTTACCGCAACCATAAATTACCCCGCGATTATTGGTTTAATGCCGTTTTTTTACGCGGTTACCTGGCCTTGTATGAGGTAGATAAAAATAAAAAGCAATTACAGTTTATTATCGACGATGCCGACCGCGTGTGGCAACAGGAACGTGATAACCAGAATTTATTGGGTAAGGGCAACGCCAAAAAATTAATCGATCAGGCGGCTATGGTAGAAATATACGCCCGGCTGGCCTTATTAAAATAAAGCCTTAGCGGCTAAATGGCTATCTGTCAAAAAATATTCTTTTAACCTTTACGCATGCCGGTAAGCCAAAGGCAAAATTACACAACACCACATATAATGTATATCAGAATTGCTTTTCTAATAATTGCTTTGTTGCCGGTAACCTTTACGGGGCGGGCCGCCGATCCGGGACTAGTAAATTATGTAAATACCTTGCAGGGCACCAATTCTTCTTTTGAGCTAACCCGCGGCAACACGTACCCCACTACCGCTTTGCCGTTTGCCATGCATACCTGGTCGGCGCAAACTGGTAAAAACGGCGATGGCTGGAAATACCAGTTTGCCGCCGATTCTATCCGGGGATTTCAGCAGGCCCACCAATGCAGCTCCTGGACGAACGATTATGCGGTTTTTTCGCTGATGCCGGTAACGGGTAAGTTAGCGCTAAACCAATACCAGCGGGCCGCGCGGTTTCAGCACCAAAACGAGATAGCCAAACCGCATTATTATAAAGTAAAACTCGATAATAATATTACCACCGAAATGAGCCCGACGGAACGGGGGGCACACCTGCGTTTTACTTTTCCGCGCTCGGGGAGTTCTTATATTGTGCTGGATGGATACACCGGCATGAGCCAGGTAAAAATCTGGCCAAAGGAACGCAAAATTACCGGCTATGTGCGCAACGGCCGGGGCTTACAACCAAATTTCAAAAATTACTTTGTTATAATTTTTGATAAACCATTCCAAACGCAAGGTATTTGGGAGAACCGGCAAGGCCAGATTTTAAACCAGGTGCTCGCGCAGGAAGGAGCAGGCATAGGCGCTTACCTGCAGTTTAAAAACGGCGAAACCGTACAAGCTAAAATTGCCTCGTCTTATATAAGCCCGGAGCAGGCCGAATTAAACCTGCAGCAAGAGTTAGGTAAATTTAAAAAGCTGGAAGATACCAAAGCGGCGGCCGAAAAAATCTGGAATCAGCACCTGGGCCGGGTTTTAGTAAATGGGGGCTCCGAAGACGAGAAAGCTACTTTTTATTCTTGTTTTTTCCGGGCCAGCCTTTTCTCGCGTAAATTTTTTGAATTAAATGCCCACGGCAAACCTTATTATTTCAGCCCTTACGACGGCAAAATTCACCAGGGATATTTATACACCGATACCGGTTTCTGGGATACTTTCCGGGCGCAGTTTCCTTTAAATACCATTTTGCACCCCATCATGCACGGCCAGTATGTAAGTGCACTGCTCGATGCCCAGGAGCAATGCGGTTGGTTGCCTTCGTGGTCTTTTCCGGGCGAGGCCGGCAGTATGATTGGGAACCACGCCATTTCGTTGCTGGCCGATGCCTGGGTAAAAGGCATTCGTACTTTCGACCCGCAAAAAGCGCTGGCGGCATATTACCACGAGGTTACCAATAAAGGTCCGTGGGGGCCGGCCAACGGGCGCGACGGCTGGAAAGAATATTTTACGTTGGGATATGTGCCATATCCGCAGTACCGCGAAGCAACTGCCAAAACTTTAGAATATGCCTACGACGATTTTTGCGGTTACCAGTTGGCCAAACTTACCGGAAATAAATTTTATGAGCAGATTTTTGCCCGGCAAATGTATAATTATAAAAATGTGTACGACCCAACTACCCGGTTTATGCGGGGCAAAAAGCTTAACGGCGAGTGGGTGCCCAATTTCGATCCGGTAGAGTGGGGTGGGCCTTTTACCGAAGGCAATGCCTGGCATTACCAGTGGTCGGTTTTTCAGGATGTACAAGGGCTAATTAATTTAATGCGCGGCGAAAAGAATTTTACTGCCAAATTAGATTCGGTGCTCTCAGTGCCCAATACCGTAAAAGTAGGTACGTACGGCCGGCACATCCACGAAATGACCGAAATGGTAATGGCCAACATGGGGCAATACGCGCACGGCAACCAGCCCATCCAGCACATGCCTTACCTGTATAATTATGCCGGCGAACCCTGGAAAGCCCAAGACTTAACCCGAACCATTATGCGCAAATTGTATAATGCCACCGAAAATGGCTATCCCGGCGACGAAGACCAAGGGCAAACCTCTTCGTGGTATGTACTAAGCGCACTGGGTTTTTACAGTGTTTGCCCCGGCACCGACGAGTACGTATTCGGGAGCCCAGTATTTAACAAAGCAACTATTACCTTAGAAAACGGCAAGCGCTTTACCGTAGAAGCTAATAACAATAGTCCCGAAAACGTATATATTCAATCGGCTACGCTAAACGGCAAACCTTATACCGCTAATTTTATCCGCCACCAGGATATTGTAAACGGCGGGATTTTACATTTTGAAATGGGCCCTCAGCCCGCTTTAAACCGCGGCTTGCAACCCCAAGACAAGCCTTTTTCGCTCACCAGCCAAAGTATAAAATAAAATAAATATTGTTTGGCGCTGGCGTATGCTTACCAGGCTATATAAATATTTGAGGTTTATTCTGGTTGCTATAAGATTTTCTGGCAGGCTTAAAAAGGCTTAAACTGGTGCTCATATATTATTTAAAAAGCGCAATTAAAGCCGAGGTAATAAAATTAGCGCCAATGGCTAACGTAATAAAGCCCATGATTTTAGAAAGAGCGGCCAAACCTGATTTGCCCATTACCCGCGTAAGCCGGTGCGATGAAATCAGAATAAAATAACTGGCTGCGGCTACCAGCAAAATGGCCAGAATGGTAATCCCCATGTTTACATAAGAAAGTGATTTGGTAAACATACCAATACTCACCGCAATGGCTCCCGGTCCCGATAACATAGGCATAGCCAGCGGGGTAAAAGAAATATCTTCTTTCTGAATACCTTCTTCTACCACGTCTTTTGAAATTTTACGGCCCGGTTCCGATTTGGTAGCCAATAAATCGAAGCCCGCTTTTAAAATCATGATGCCGCCGGCAATACGCAAATCGTGAATGCGTAACCCAAAAAAGTTGAGTACGTATTGCCCGGCAAAAAAGAATACCGTTAAAACCAAAAACATGTAAATGCTGGCTTGCCGGGCCATTAAGTTCCGGTGTTCGGCCGTGTCGTCTTGGGTAAGAGTCAGGAAAACCGGCATGGCGCCAAACGGGTTTACCACAGAGAACAACGCCGAAAAAGTAGCGAGTAAAATTTCCATATTTCCAGAATTACAGAAGTAAATGTAGGCATAGCCCACGAAACTCCCATTACGCAGGTGTTAAATATCCGTTGAACCCAATAAATTATCGCGTACTGGGCCATAAATCTTTCAATTTATTACCTGTTTCTGGTTTTGGGGTAAAAGCTTACGTGTGGTAACAAAGCCCGGATTAGCCGAAAAATAAAGCCTGCTTTAACAGAAAATTTCTAATTTTGAACCCTGATTACAAATTCAAAGATGATACACGGAGAAACCAGGTTAGGTATTTTGGGCGGCGGACAATTAGGCCGCATGCTATTGCAAGCCGGAATTGATTTAAACCTGTACACATTAATTCTGGACCCCGATGCCGAAGCGCCCTGCAAGCATTTATGTCAGGAGTTTTACCAGGGCAGTTTCGCCGATTTTGATACGGTTTATAATTTTGGCCGGAAATGCGATGTGCTTACCATTGAAATTGAGCACGTAAACGTAGAGGCTCTTTTTAAATTACAGGCCGAAGGCATAAAAGTTTATCCTAACCCCGAAGCCATTAGAATTATTCAGGATAAAGGCTTGCAAAAGCAATTTTTCCGCGAAAATAATATTCCTACCGCCGATTTCAGGTTAATCGAAAACCAAACCGAGCTCGCCCAAAACTTGGATTTCTTTCCGGTTTTTCAGAAACTGCGCCGCTTTGGTTACGATGGCCGCGGGGTAATCCGTTTGGCCTCGGCCAGTGATTTAGATAAAAGTTTTGCGGAGCCGTCGGTGCTGGAAAAGCTCGTTCCTTTTGAAAAAGAAATTGCTGTAATTGCCGCACGCAACGCCCGCGGCGAAGTGAGGTGCTTCCCGGCCGTAGAACTTTCTTTTCATCCGGAGCACAACTTGGTAGATTATTTGTTCTCGCCGGCCAATATTTCTGCTACCGTAGAAGCCGCCGCCCAGGCATTGGCTACCCAAGTAATTACTGCTTTTGATATGGTTGGTTTACTGGCCGTAGAAATGTTTCTGACACCCGAAGGCGAATTGCTGGTAAACGAAGTAGCGCCCCGGCCCCACAACAGCGGTCATCATACGTACAAAGCCAACCATACCTCGCAGTTTGAGCAGCATTTACGGGCCATTCTAAATTTACCTTTGGGCAATACCGCCTTACATAGCGCGGCTGTTATGTTAAATTTATTGGGCGAAGCTGGTTTTTTCGGCGAGGCCAGGTACGAAGGTGCCGAGCAAGCACTGGCAGTGCCGGGGGTAACCATCCATTTATACGGTAAAAAATTTACCCGGCCTTTCCGCAAAATGGGCCATTTAACCATAACGGCCGCCAGCCTAACCGAAGCTCGCCAGAAAACCGAAAACGTAAAAGATTTAGTAAAAGTAAAAGCATGAGCACAACTCCCGAGGCTACCCAAACGCCGGTAGTAGGTATTATTATGGGCAGCCAGTCCGATTTAAAAGTTATGCAGGCGGCCGCCGATATTTTAAAAGGATTAAATATTCCATTTGAAATAACCATAGTTTCGGCGCACCGTACCCCGCACCGCATGTTTGATTACGCTGAAAATGCCCGGAAACGCGGCCTGAAAGTAATTATTGCCGGCGCCGGCGGAGCCGCACATTTGCCCGGTATGGTTGCCGCTATTACCACCTTGCCGGTTATTGGCGTACCGGTAAAATCCAGCAATTCTATCGATGGTTGGGATTCCGTGTTATCTATTCTGCAAATGCCAACCGGGGTGCCCGTTGCCACCGTTGCCCTGAATGGGGCGGCCAACGCCGGATTACTCGCTGCCCAAATATTAAGCACCGCCAACCCGGTTATAGCCGGTAGCTTGGAACAGTATCGCGAAATCCAGAAAGACAAAGTAATGCGCGCCGTAGAAGAGCTCCGGAAAGGCGGATTAGAAGAAGATTAATTTATATCTTATGCGGAAGCAGCCATCCAGATTGTATTTCCCGGCTTTAACCGGGTTACGGTTTGTGGCTGCTTCTATGGTATTTTTGCTGCATTATAATTATGCAATTTCGCTGCATGTTCCGGATTGGGTAGCTAAGCTGCTTGGTGAGTTTCATACGGGAGTAGCGATTTTTTTTGTTCTTAGTGGCTTTTTGATAACTCATCAGTATCAACATTATTCTTTTTCATCGGTCCGGACTTATTGGTTCTACTTCCTTACTCGGCTTGGACGCATTCTGCCTTTGTATATTCCGGTGTTTTGGGAACTGCACAGTCGGTGGCTTTTTTCTATACCAGATTTAGCTTTACACTTAACCTTGTTAAAAGGCTATTTTAAGAAGGTGCATTTATCTGGAGTAGTACAGGCCTGGACCTTAACAGTTGAACTTTCTTTTTACACCCTAGCCCCTCTGATTTTTTGGTTAGCCCGTAAAGGGAGTATACTATTACCTTATATTCTCACACTGCTTACGGGAGTGTTTTTAACTGGTATTGGTCATATATTAAGTATTATAGGTTACAATGCTTATGGCTTTATGCCAGATTTAAGTTTTACTGCCTGGAATACCTTTTTTGGCCGTTCTACTGAGTTTTTTATGGGAATGGGATTAGCCTACTACTTAAATTCCAGAACTAGTTATAAAATTACTTTTGCCCCATTCCCTGGTTTTTACACTTACAGCGGTTTAAGCCTGTTCGGGTTGCTCTTATTTCTGATTACTATGGAAGCCAAAGGTAATAATGCGGGTATTACCACCTGGTACGGAATGGGGCTGCATAATTTAATTCTTCCTTTTAGCATTGTGGTGCTGCTTTATGGTTTAATGCATGAGAAATCCTGGTTAAGCCAAATCCTTTCTTCGCCGCTATTTATTTTATTGGGCAATGCTTCTTATGCCTTTTACCTGTTTCATTTAGGCCGGGTCGGGAACATTGCCGCCAAAATGGTGGATAATAGTTTATTACTGCAATTTACTTTACTGTGGGTCTTCTCTGTATTTACCTACTTGGTTTGGGAAAAGCCTATTTACAAGTGGGTGAAAAATAAATTGCAAAGACTTACTTAGTAGCGCTTCTGCCTTTCTCCGGTTTACTCTTCTATTACTACAAATTAAAAGTATTTATAACAACCATGTACGGTTTTTAGAAGTATACTGTTGTTGAATTTAGGTTTATCTAAAAATATGTTTATGATATAATGTATATTGTTGTTTAATTTGCTGAAATTTAAATTTTGATATATCTATGATAAAAAAACTACTTTTATGCTGGTTGCTTCTAATTATTGAAGTAGGATATATTGAGGCTCAAGTAAAAACCGGAGAAATAAAAGGCCAGGTACGGTCGGGCGGAGAACCCGTGCCATTTGCAACTGTAGGCCTTATAGGCACCACTCAAGGTACCAACACCAATGAAGACGGGTATTTTAAGTTAGAAAAATTAACGCCGGGTAATTACCAGCTACAGGTAAGCGCAGTTGGTTACCAAAAAATTAAAAAGCCCATAACGGTACAAGGGGAGGAGTTAACGCTCAATATTCATTTAAATAAATCGGAGCAGGCGCTACAAGAGGTAGTGGTAACCGGTAACCTGAAAGAAACTTACGCCAAGCTGTCGCCGGTACACATTTCGGTTTATACGCCCAAGCTTTTCCAGAAAAATCCTACGCCCAGCATTTTTGAAGCCTTGCAAATGGTAAATGGTGTGCAACCCCAGCTTAACTGCAATGTGTGCAACACCGGCGATATTCATATAAACGGCATGGAAGGCCCCTACACCATGGTAACCCTCGATGGCATGCCCATTGTAAGTTCGTTGGCCAGCGTATACGGTCTGAGCGGCATACCCAATAGTTTGGTGCAGCGCATAGAAGTGGTAAAAGGCCCGGCATCTACCTTGTATGGGTCAGAAGCCGTAGGCGGATTAATCAATATTATTACCAAAAACCCAGCCGATGCGCCCAAAGTGTCGGCCGAAATAATGGCTACCTCGCACCAGGAATTTAATGCCGATGTGGCCCTGAAAGCCCAGGTAAAAAAAGCCCATACGTTAGTAGGCATCAATGCTTTTAACTTTGGTAATCGCCGCGATGTGAACCATGATAATTTTACCGATATTACTTTACAAAAGCGGATTTCTGTTTTTAATAAATGGAGCCTGAGCCGGCCCGAAAACAAAGTAGCCAACCTGGCGGCGCGCTATTTGTACGAAGATCGTTGGGGTGGCGAAATGCAATGGACACCGGCTTTCCGAGGCGGCGATAGCATTTACGGCGAATCTATTTATACCAGCCGCTTAGAAATAATTGGCGCTTACCAGTTGCCGGTGCCCACCCCCATTACCTGGCAATTTTCTTACAATAGTCACCGCCAAAACTCTGCCTACGGCAATACTGCTTTTCGGGCCCAGCAAAATATTGCTTTTAGCCAGTTTTTATGGAACAAGCAGTGGCTGCGGCACGATGTACTGATGGGTTTGCCATTCCGGTTTACTTTTTACGACGATAATACGCCGGGTACCCAAACCCGCGCCGGCCATAACCAACCCCAACGCTTGTATTTACCCGGCTTTTTTGTGCAAGACGAAATAAAAAATACCGAAAAACTAACTTCATTGTTTGGCCTGCGCTACGATTATAATTTTACCCACGGAGGTATATTTTCGCCGCGGGCCAGTTTTAAACTCGCACCTAATATGAGCAATATTTTCCGGCTGAATGTGGGCAATGGCTACCGGGTAGTAAACTTGTTTACCGAAGAGCACGCCGCCCTTACCGGTGCCCGCGAAGTAGTAGTGCCGGAAACCCTTAAACCCGAACGCTCGTGGAATGCCAGCCTGAATTACCAGAAATTTATTGATCGGCCTAACGGCTATCTTACCCTCGACGGCAGCATGTTTTACACCTACTTTACCAACCGGATTATTGGCGATTTCCTGACAAACCCGGACCAGATAATTTACCAGAACCTGCGAGGCTATGCCATTTCACGCGGCTTAAACTTAAACCTCGACTGGGCTTTTACCTTTCCTTTAAAAATAAACCTGGGCACTACGCTCATGGATGTATATTCTAGGCAGGAGCAGGAAGTTGGTAAAGCGCAAAAAATTCCGCAACTCCACGCGCCGAAAGTTTCGGGTACTTATGCCGTTAGTTATACCTTTAAAAAAGCCGGTCTTACCCTCGATTACACGGGCAGGCTATACGGCCCCATGTTTTTACCGGTGCTGGAAAATGATTATCGTCCCGAAAAATCGCCGTGGTTTGCGCTGGATAACTTGCAGCTAACAAAAAAGCTACCCTATGGGCTGGAGCTATACGGCGGCTTAAAAAACCTATACAATTTTCTGCCCCAAAATCCCTTAATGCGCCCCTTTGATCCGTTTGATAAAAAGGTAGACGTAGATAACCCGAATAATTATACTTTTGATACTTCCTACAATTATGCCCCCATGCAGGGCCGCCGGAGTTTTATAGGCTTGCGGTGGCGTTTAGATTAAAAGCTGCTTTATTAAACCTGATGTTACTTCTGTGGGTATTAAATAAGATAAATATTTTGCTCAGGAATTAAAGGTTATGCTCAAGACGTAGCAAATGCGCCATGGGTGGTGATAACACCACCCATTTTTTATTAAACAATAAAAATATTATAGCTATCAGGCCAATACAAAGACTCCCTTTATTGCTTTCAGAATAAACAGACCAGATTCAGAATGAAGATGAAAAATGCCCTTGCTAAAGTAAGATTTTAAGCGTGTAAGTAGTATTTTATTTTGTACGCGTTAATGCAGATTAGCTCGTTTTTTTAATTCTTCTGGTTCTACAGGGCTAAAACTACTTGTAATGAAAATATTGCATATATAATTATACTTACTTTTAAGTATATTTTATAAATATTTCTGGTTTTGCTTGCACCAGAATAAATACCTGAGTATAATTGCTTTGTAATTAGCATTTTAGCTAATAGCACAATGCTTACAATAGGCATAACAAGCCTGAAACCTGATCTTTTTGAAACAGCGCGCGGTTTTAAGAATCAGGTAAAACTCCTGGTGGTACAAAGCAAATACTGGCTTTGTTGTTCTAAATCTTCTACAATTTTCTGTTTTCTTAATCCTTGTTTTTAGCTTAACCTATTCAGGCGCTTAAGTAGCTATGGGCTTTATTTTCTTTATGTTACATATAAAGAAAAGCAACAATTAATTCAGGCTAATGCGGGTAAAACAGGTTTTATGAAACCAGATAAATTTAATATTTGAGCTATCAAAAGCTTCTATTTAGCCATCAGGTCTAAAATTCAATTCAATTATTTCTGCTGTGTTGTTGGCCAGGAGTAAAAGCAAAAACTAGGGTTTGCTTTTGAAACGCTGCTGGTACGGTGTTGCCTATGTTTTCTTAGGCGAGTATTCCCTTTTTAGATTTTCTGCTTCCCCTTCATAATTCATCATCTTAATTTTTTAAAACTATGAACAATTCATTTAACCTTACACCGGGTTCTACCGACCCCACCAACCCTACCGACAACCTGGAGGCTGCCGGGGTAGCCAATTTACTCCAGGGCAATGGCTTAACAGATCACCAGCATCCGGAAATGGATAATGCGGCCAATCTGGTAATCGGGCCGGACCCTTCTTTAACGGCTCCCCCCGACGATATTGTTTATCCGGATGAAAAGTCTGAACCAGATTTAGCGGCATTCCGGAGCAGCCAGGGCATTGCCGACCCAATACCAACGCCCATTCCAACCGGACCGATTCTGGCCCGCCGCACCGTTTCGGGAAGTTATGCCGGTACTGCTTCCGGTTTCCGGCTCGATTTACGGGTAGATGTAGATAGGGCCGGTAAATTAAATATGGCCAGCTTCGATTTCTTTACCATGGGCAGCGTGGTAAGTTATTATGGTTCTTTTATCCTGAACAGTCCAACCATAAGCTACACCAGTACGCTGGCGGTACTAAACGGGGCAATTACCGGCACCCGCACCATGTGGGCCAACCGGATCCGGATTTCGATTCCCCGGAGTACCATTATCCAGCCCGCCGGTGCCGCTACAGTTACTTTCTTTAATAATACTACCGCCGGGGCAGTTTATACCTGTACGTTTCAGTCGAGTTACTTCCGGACGGTACGCCTGGAAACTGATGTAGAGGCCGGTACAACGCTGCTGGGCGATTACAACACCGGTTCATTTACCAACCCCAGCCCAAACCGGATTTTAAACGTGGTTAAAGCCTACCAGGAAGCCGGTATTAATATGGTGTATACAGGTAATAACAACGTTATTAATACCAATGAGGCCGGTACCGATAGCCGCTGGACCGAGAGCGAAATGCACGCCAGTATGGTAAACCACTTTAGTGTATTCAGCAATCAGCCGCAATGGTCGGTTTGGTTATTTGCCGCCCGGCGCGCCACCAGCAACACCTTATTGGGCATTATGTTCGATTACTTAGGCTCCCGGCCGCACCGCCAGGGTTGTGCTGTTTTCCAGGATACCATTCAGTCGTATCATCCCAGTGCCAACGATTATAACCGGCATTTGCTGTATACCTATGTGCACGAACTGGGTCACGCTTTTAATTTGCTGCATTCCTGGGATAAAGCGAGGCCCAGCAGCTTAAGCTGGATGAACTACGATTGGCGTTACGACCAACTAAACGGGGCTGGCAGCTATTGGACCAACTTTGGGTTTAATTTTGATACCGGCGAATTAACACACATGCGGCATGGTTTCCGGAGTGCCGTAATTATGGGTGGCAACGATTGGGCGGCCGGGGCTGGTTTGGAAGAACCGCACAGCCACGCCGAGGTATTTGCCTCCGAAATGCTGGAAAACAATAGTGGCCTGAAACTGGAAATAGCAGCGGCTAAAAAGGCTTATGCCCTGGGCGAGCCGGTAGTAGTAGAAATAAAACTACGGGCCATGGACTTAAATGGCAAACTGGTAAATACCAACCTGCACCCCAAATATGAGCAGGTAAAAGTAGGCATCCGGAAACCCAATGGCCACGTAGTAACGTACGAATCGGTGGGTCACAATTGTGCCATTCCTAAATTAGAAAAATTAGCGCCGGAAAATAATACCGCTTACGCGAGCGCCTATATTGGTTACGGGAAAGATGGTTTTTATTTCGATCAGCCGGGTATTTACAAACTAAAAGCGGCTTACCTGAACCTGGATGGCAGTATTTTGCAGTCCGAAGAAATTACAATCCGGGTAAAATCGCCGTTGAGCAAAGCCGAAGACGAAATTGCCGATTTGTATTTTACCGACGATGCCGGTATGTTGTTTTACTTGCTAGGTTCTGATAGCCCTACTTTGCGCAAAGGCATGGCCGACATGAAACTGGTAAGCGATAAGTACAAAAACAACGACTTAAGCGTTTATGCCGAACTGGTGCTGGGGGTAAATTGCGGCATGAAATTTAAAACCGTAGATGCCCAAACCAACACCGTAGTTACCCGCAACCGCGATTTAACCGAATCGGCTAATAATTTAAGCAAAGTGTTTAAAGCTTCTAAAGGCGATAACGGTATTGATAATATTACTTTAAACTGGGCTTACCGGCACCTAGCCAAAGGTTTTGTACTGGAAGGTGATACCCAAACTGCCCAAGCCGTGGTTAAGGAAATGGAAGAAACGTTTAAAGCCAAAAACTTAAAACCTGCCGTACAGCAAACCATTGCAGCCCAAGCCGATGCTGTTTTAAAAGTAAAATAGCTTTGGCTTACTACAGGTGCCCATAAAGTTTGTAGACTTGGTTTACCGGTAATTACAAGCATAATTTACGG
>NZ_JBMQUD010000088.1:0-11537 GCF_057359045.1 Adhaeribacter sp. | reverse complement strand
GTGCCGCGGGTTATTAAAATCCCAATTCTTGATAATATCTGCCGCACTTTCCTGGGCCCATTTCAGAAACTGCTCTGGTTTGCCGTCCGGCTCGTGCTGCTCGCTCAAATACATAAATAAATTACTGAACACCGACTGCCCAAAGGCATTGCCCATTTCGTTAAATTCCTGAAAGCCAATATCCACCCATTTATCGCTTTCAGTCCAGTAGCGCACTACTTTGTGCCGGTCGTAAGCAGTCCATTTCTCGAGACATACTTGGCGGTACTGCTGGTATTTTTCCTTTGATAAATGCGGTTTCAGGAAGGAATGATAAGCAGCCAGTACGGGTGCCAACTGGTCGAGGGTATTCCAGTAGTCGTACTGCATGCGGGGCTGGCCCTGGTAGCCCAAAGTACCGTGGCGCTTGGCTACCGGTCCGTTATAATTTACGTGGTGGTAAGCGAACTCGGCGTGCCACAAAATTAAATCGATTAAATCAGCGGTTTTCTTATTGCCCATCTCCGCTGTCCAGCGGTCGAATAAAGCCGGGTTAGACGCATACAGCAAGGTTTCGAATACGGCTTCCAGGCCGTAAGCACCGGTATCGCGCGAGGGGCCGCCACTGTATACCTTGGCTTCGTTGGCGTGTACCGAATCTTCGGAGCCCCGCACATCTATAAAAAACTGGTACGCTAACCGCGACGATAGCTTTTCCAGTAAATGGTCGGCCACCCAAAACGGCATAGATGGTTTGTACCCGCCCACCCGAATTACGTATTGCTCGCCGGGTACCTGGGTATTAAAAGTTGAAAAATCGCCGGCCTGGTTTTTAATTTTACTGGTGAATAAAACTTTAGGTAAAGTAGCTAAAGAATCGCTTGCTTTTATTACCTCAAAGGTTTCGCCTTCTTTCGCAAATGGCAAGACAAAGCGTTTGCTTTCTCCTAAATTATAACCGGCCTGGTTTACTAATGGACGATTATAATTGATAGTTGTTTGCTGGCTTAAAGCAGGTAAAGAAAGTAACCCGCCTAAAGCTAAACTCAGAAATATTGCCTTATTTAATATAAATCGCTTCACCAATGGCTTTGGTTTAAATTTTGTTTTGGAATGATAAACAATATCTTAATTGGATGCTGTGTACCCTACCCCCTTCAAAGGGAGACTTATCAGATATTTTAAATACTTATATCTTTCGTTGCTTTCGCGAGCGTCTTCGCTCGTGAAGAATATTTTCTGGCCGCTGGCCAGGTATAAATTTTAAAGAGGTGGAAAGGCGCGAACGGGAACGCTCGCGCCAACTAATGGAAACAGAGACAAAACAGCTGTACCATTAATCACCCAAAATATGTTACCGCCACTCCGGATTCTGCTCTAATTTAGGATTGGCATTTATCTCGTCGAGCGGAATCGGGAAATATTTGTGTTTGGCCGTGGGGGTACGTACCGGAAATACATCGTTCACCGCAGCAGGAATTACGGTCAGGAATTTACCGGTGCGGGTTAAATCGTACCAGCGGTCGCCTTCAGCAAATAATTCCCAGGAGCGCTCCTGCAACACAGCATCAATAAAAGCGTCTTTACCTAAGCCGGGCGTTAAATCGTTTAGGTTAGCCCGCTTACGCACCGGATTTATATACCCATAGGCTAACGTGGTAGGACCATTTACCCGCGCTTCGGCTTCGGCGGCAATTAAATATACATCGGCCAAACGCAAAATAGGAATATTTACGGCGTAACTACCTCCTATTGAGTTAGGGTCCTGGAATTTTTTTACCAGAATACCTTGCGTGGTTATGGGGGTTATTTCTCTTTGTGGTACTACTGTGCCATTGGCTCTGGTATAGCTGGTAGCCATTAATTCACGGCGTTTATCGGTAGGGGCAAAAGAATTGTAAAAAGAAGGGTACACAAACGCCGACCCAAAAGAGCTTTTGCCGTACTCGGGGCTTTCGCTGTTTTTAGGCCCGTACAATGAACCCAATTGCGAGGTGCGGCCAGGGTTAGAACTTTCCGATTCAAAGGCCCACATATTTTCCTGCCGCGCCTGGTCTTCTTTGGCTACATTAAATACATCTTTTATCTCGGTCATTAAAGAATATTTGCCGGATGTGAGTACCGCCTGCGCTTTCTGTAAAGCAAGTGCCCAATCTTCGTTGTACAAGGCTGCTTTGGCGTACAGTGCCTGCGCCACTTCTTTAGAAGGCCGCCCTTTTACCAAGGTTGCCGAATAAGAATTCAGGTTGGCTTCGGCTTGGTCTAAATCGGCGTAAATTTGTTTGTAAACGTCGGCTTTGGGGCTTTTCCCTACTACTGATTCGGCCAAGGAAGTACTGGCTTTGGTTTTTATTACCACATCGCCAAAGTTTTTGGTGAGCATCCAATGAAAATACGCCCGCAGAAAATGCGCTTCGCCCATTATTTCTCTTTTCCGATCTTCGGCCATGGTAACGGCCGGCACTTTTTCTATTACCCAATTGGCTTTTTCGATACCGGCATAAGCGGCCTGCCAAATGTACATCGGCGATTCGTTGGTGCGGCTAAAACTTTTCTGGGTAGTATAATTGGGGTCGTAATTAAACAACGTAAGCGTGTTGCGGCCTACTACCGCCCGCGGGTAAATCTGATCGGCGCTAAAATCGGAAGCCAGCAAAGTGGCCGGCCCGCCATTTAAGTTGGCGTGCTGGTCGTACACGGCTGTAATGGCGGCTTCGGCATCCTGGCCGGTTTTATAAAATTGTTCGGTAAAAATAGCCGAGTAAGGTGTTTCTTCTAAATCGCAACCCGGTAAAATGGTTAAAAGTAAACCGGCCAAACCGGTATAAATTATATATTTTTTCATTTTTAATCTTAGTTAAACTGATTTAACACCTGTTTTTAGAAGGTAAGCTGCATACCGCCAATAAAGGAACGGGCGGCCGGGTAAACCAAATTATCGATCCCGATTAAAGTGTTAGAATTACCAAAAGAGTTTACTTCGGGGTCGAATCCGCTGTAGTCGGTAATGGTAAACAAATTATTTGCACTCACATAAATCCGGATGTTGGACGGGAACTTGAGCGAAGGCAGGGTATAACCCAAAGTCAGGTTTTTGCAACGGATATAAGAACCATCTTCCACAAACCGGTCCGACACCGGGTTGCGCCCGCCGGCAAAACCACTCACGTATTCGTTGCTGGGGTTGGTTGGCGACCAGCGGTCGGCCAGAGTGGCCAGCACGTTGCGGGCACCCAACGGGTTTTCGAAGGTATAGCGGCTCAGGTTATAAATATCGTTGCCCTGCGAACCAGAGAAGAACGCACTAAAATCAAACTTTTTAAAGCGCAGGTTGGTAGAGATGCCGTAAATAAAATTGGGGTTAGGGTTACCGGTTATGGTTTGGTCGTCGGCCGTAATGGAACCGTCGTTGTTCAGGTCTTTTACTTTTACCCCGCCTACCCGGCCATCAGAACCCGGTATAATCGCTTCGCCGGATTGGTAAATGCCATCAAACACGTAGGTTTTAAATAAACCCAGCGGCTCGCCTACTTTTAAAATGGTATAAGAGCTCACAAAACGTTCCTGGGTAGTACCGCCGTCTAAAGAAAGTACTTTGTTCCGGTTTACGCTAATATTACCCGACACATCCCACTTTACCGGTCCATCCAGCAGCACAACATTGGTGGCTACTTCAATCCCTTTATTTTCGAGACCGGCAAAGTTACCGGTTATAGAAGAATACCCCGAAGAAAGCGGTAAACCCTGTACGTATAGCAAATCATCGGTTCGCTTTTTATATACATCTACCACCAGGTTTAAACGGTTATTCCAGAAACTCATATCTAAACCAATGTCGGTTTGCTTCGATTTTTCCCAGCGTAAATCGGGGTTGGGAATACGGGTAGGGCTAATTCCCAGCAGGTAAATGTGGTTAAAAGAATAACCGGCTCCGGAACTTACGGTGGCCAACGACTGGTACGCACTAATGGCTCCCGCATTACCGGTAATACCATAGCTGGCCCGTAACTTCAGGTCCGATATAAAGGTTAAACCCTTCATGAAATTTTCTTCCATTACCCGCCACGAAGCCGCGGCCGACGGGAAGAAGCCGTATTTGTGGTTGGCCCCGAACTTGCTGGCGCCATCGGTACGGGCAGTTAAATCAAAAAAGTATTTATCGCGGAAGCCGTAATTAAAGCGGGCCATGTAAGAATCAAGTCGTTCTTTGCTGCGGCTGCTGTTTACCGTACGGTTAGTGGCCAATTGTACCGATTCGTTTTGCGTCGCATCGTTCGGGAAACCGTTGGCACTTATAGAGTTAGAATTATTTAAGTTGGCCTGCGAAGAAACCACGCCGGTAAATTTAAGCGAGTGTTTTTCGGCAAAAGTGCGGGCGTACGTTAAAATACTTTCGTGGAGCAAAACCGTAGTATAGCCGTTAGTTTTACCGGCACTACCGGAATTAGCATTAATATCGCCTTGCCCCAGGATAAAAAGCGGCGAATAATTATCGCCTAAACTGCTTTGTAAAATAGCGTTAAAAGAAGCCCGGTAAGTAAGCCCTTCCAGCAAAGAAAACTCGCCGTACATATTCGTAATGGTCCGGTTCAGGGCATCGCGGTTTAAAATAGAGGCCAGTCCTAAGGGGTTGGTTACTTCCCGGTAGCGGCCGTTATACTGTTCGGTAAAGGGGTAAATGGTACCATCGGGCCGGTAAGGCTGCATGGTGGGAGGTGCACCCAATGCAGCCCCCAGAATACTAGTGGTAACGGCCGGCCCATCCATACTGGTAGAACCAGTTGGGATAGAATTATTAATGGTATAACTGCCCAGGAAACTAACCCCGGTTTTAACCCGCTTGCTAATGGCATGGTCCAGATTCAGGCGCAAAGAATACCGCCTGAAATCAGAATTGATAACAATACCTTTCTGGTCGAAGAAATTTGCCGACAAAGACAATTGGGTTTTCTCGGAACCGCCCGAAACCGATAATTGGTGGCTTTGGATGGGTGCCTGCCGGAAAATTATATCCTGCCAATCTACGCCGGTACCCAAAGATGCCGGATCTGGATAATCTTTATTGGCCGGGTATATTTCATTTTCTAAAGCAGCAAATTGGGCGGCATTTAACAAATCCATTTTTTTGGTTATGTTCTGCACCCCGTAATACCCTTCGTACGTTACCCGCGTGGCGCCGGCTTGTCCGCGTTTGGTGGTAATGAGCACCACGCCGTTGGCCCCCCGGGCCCCGTAAATTGCCGTAGCCGAAGCGTCTTTGAGTACTTCTACCGAAGCAATATCGTTGGGATTGATGGTAGATAGCGAACTGATTTCGTTTACGCCACCACTATTTGAAATAGGTACCCCATCTACCACGTACAAAGGTTCGGAGCTCCCGTTTATAGAGTTGGTACCCCGAATACGCACACTAATACTACCGCCCGGTGCCGCCGAGTTTTGCGTTACCTGCACCCCGGCTACCCGGGCCTGCAAACCCTGGGCTACGTTTACTACCGGGGTTTGCGTTAATTCTTCGGCTTTAACCGAAGCAATAGCACCCGTGGTTTCTATTTTGCGTTGCGTACCATAACCTACCACTACTACCTCCGACAAGGCTTTGGCATCCGGCGACAGACTTACATCAATAGTGGTGCGGTTGTTAATAGCTACTTCTTTAGCGGTATAACCAATAAAAGAAAACACCAAAGTTCCGTTAGCTGTCGCATTGGGCAAAGTATAACGCCCATCTGCATCAGTAATAGTACCGGTAGAAGAACCTTTTATAGTTACGGTAACCCCCGGCAACGGCGATTGGCTTTCGTCGGTAACCCGGCCTTTAAGCGCGGTTTGGGCTTGGGCAGTATACACCATCAGGCATAAACAACTCCAAAGCAGCAATTGCCAGGATAAAGGCTTAACCTTGGCACACAGGTTTGTGTAAATTTTGGCAGACATACATTTTAATTATGGTGGTGGATTTAAGTAATATTTTCTACGGATAAATTCTTTTTATTAAGATAAATGCAACAATTCTGCTTTTTAGCTGAAAAATCAAAAATCAGATTTATTAGATTTATATCTTTAAAAGCCCCAATAGATTAATATATTTCTAAATTTAATACCATACAGTATAGCTTAATTTAAAATATTGCAATTTATTTTAGTGGGAATGTTCCCACTAAATGGGAACGTTCCCAAAACTTATTTACTTTGTACAACATAAATTCTGCTCCTGTTTTCACTTATATTTAGTTACTTACCCTACCCAAACCGGCATAGCTTTGAAAAGACACCAGATAACCATTGTTGATATTGCCCGGGAACTGAACCTATCAAAATCTACAGTTTCGCGGGCTTTAACCGGCCACCCCAAGGTAAATGCGGCTACCCGCGAAGCTGTACTTACCCTAGCCGAAAAGCTGGATTACCAGCGCAACATGATTGCCTTAAACCTGGTAACCAGTAAAACCTTAACCATTGGCATAGTTGTACCGGAGTTTCTAACTTCATTTTTCCCGCAGGTAATTATTGGGGCCCAGGAAGCAGCCACCAAAGCCGGCTACAATATTATAGTAAGCCAATCGAATGAGTCGTACGAAACCGAAGTAGCCAATACCAAGGTAATGCTGGCCAACCGGGTAGATGGGCTGTTGGTTTCAATCTCGAAGGAAACCCGCAATTTCGACCACTTGAAAATATTCCAGCGCAAAGGCATTCCGATTGTATTTTTTAACCGCGTTTGCGACGAGATGCAGGTACCCAAAGTA
This sequence comes from Adhaeribacter sp., assembly GCF_057359045.1. Taxonomy (NCBI): domain Bacteria; kingdom Pseudomonadati; phylum Bacteroidota; class Cytophagia; order Cytophagales; family Hymenobacteraceae; genus Adhaeribacter; species Adhaeribacter sp. The sequence goes on along the minus strand of NZ_JBMQUD010000088.1, from coordinate 4,809 downwards.
GTGGTGAACGATTACGATGGGGCTTTTAAAGCCGTAGAACACCTGATCCAGACTGGTAAAAAACGCATTGCCCACCTGGCCGGCCCCGATTCTTTGCTCATGAGCCGCAAAAGATTAAATGGTTACCTCGATGCCCTGCGTAAATACAACCTGCCCATTCTGGAAGATTTAATTATTCCGTATGACCTGACCATTGAAAAAGTAAAAATTTATGTAAAACACCTGCTGGAGTTAGAAGAACCGCCCGACGCTTTATTTGCCATAAACGACCCCACCGCGATTGAAGCAATGCAAATAATCAAGAAAAAGGGCTTGCGCATACCCCACGATATTGCCGTGGTAGGTTTTAGCAACGATTACGCCTCGGCTTTAATAGAGCCCAGTCTAACTACGGTTTCGCAACCGGTGCGGGAAATTGGCAGCACCGCCGTGCAATTACTCCTGGACCAGATGGAGCGCGATGTAACCGATTGGAAAGCCATTACCCGCACTTTAAAAACCGAATTAATTATCCGGGACTCGAGTTAAAAACCAAGTCTTAAACATAATAAGGTTTAAAACCAGCAGACGGACTTAGGCCTTAAATATTTCTTTCGTTTAAAGCCTCCTGCTTTTAAATTATTGACCAAATGAATAATATTCTGGCCAATAATCTGCTTTACCATTTTGCCGGAATATTATTTAAATAGCCCAAAAATATATTATAAATAAAGTGTTTTGGCAGAATAATTAGCTAAATACTTGCAGACAAAAGTGCTGTCCTTTATTTTACCGGTGCCGGATGGTAAAGTATGTTTATACAAAAATTACTGCCGGCCATTTTCCCTTGAAAGCCCCTTATTTATGCTCCGACCTTATTTAACGTCTTGCCTTACCGCCACCCTCCTATTCTTTTATACGGCATTGGGATTTGCGCAAGAAAATAACAACGCCAGGCGCCAGGCCTATTTGCAGGAATTACTACCGGTTATCAATCCGCCCAGGAAAGATGTAGCGCCCATTAATTACCGGGATAAAACCTGGCCCGATTGGCAAAAAAGAACCGGTGAGTTACCCCCCGATTTTAGCCAGATGCCCTCGATACCGCTGCTCCCCGACCCGTTACTGCTGGAGGAAGGCACCAAAAATATTCCGGTTAAAACCAAAGAGCAATGGGAACAAAAAAAGAGCTGGATAAAAGGCCAGGTGCAACATTGGCTTGCCGGCACCATACCGCCCGCCCCTACCAACCTGACCTCTAAAATAATAGAAAGCCGTACCGAAAATGGCGTTAAAATTGAAACCGTTGAACTGCGCTTTGGCCCGGCACAACAGGCTAAACTTACCCTGGAGTTAATGACCCCACCGGGTAAAGGACCGTTTCCGGTTTATTTAACGCAATGGAACCACCGCGGCTGGGCCCAAATTGCTTTGCGCCGGGGCTACATAGCCTGTATTTACGCGGGTGCCGATGCCAAAGACGATACCGAAAACTACGATCAGATATATCCGGAGTACGATTTTACTACGCTCATGAAACGAGCCTGGGGTGCCCACCGCGCGGTAGATTATTTATATACCCTGCCGCAGGTTAACAAAGCCCAGATTGCCATAACCGGTCACTCGCGCAACGGTAAACAATCTTTACTGGCCGCCGTGTTCGACGAACGCATTACCGCCGTTATTTCCAGCAGCGCCGGCACAGGCGGCGAAATTCCGTACCGGTATACCGACGACAGCCACGACAACGAAACGATTGATAAAATCACGACTAATTTTCCGCACTGGCTGCACCCGCGGCTGCGCTTTTTTATCGGCCGCGAACACAAACTCCCCATCGACCAGAATACATTAATGGCAGTCATTGCCCCACGCGCCTTGTTGCTAACCAGTGCCAGCACCGAATCGCAGGGGAATCCCTGGGGCATTGAACAGAGCTACACCTCGTTGCAAAAGGTATATACTTTTTTAGGCGCGCCCGATAAACTGGGTATCCGGCTACGTTTGGGTTTGCACAGTACCCACGCCCGCGACAACGAAGCTTTTGTTGATTTTTTAGATAACCAATTTGGCCGGAATAAATTGCCCTGGACTAACCAACTGCCCTACCACTATAGTTTCGACCGGTGGAAACAATTGAGCGGCGAAAATATTAACCCCGCCAATTATGCCCCCGTAGCTGTCAACAAAAGTTTACTAAACGATGCCAAGGGTAAAAAAATAAAAACGCTGGCCGATTGGGAAAAACAAAAAACTGAACTCCGTAAAAATATTACCTGGCTGTTGGGCGATGAACCCGCCGGCGTAAAAAGCATTACGCCCACTAATTTTACCCGGTCCGGCACTACCGATTATATTTCCGGCTTTTTAGAAATGCCAACCATTAAAAACGGAAAAGTATTGCCTTTAGGACCTTACAGTGCTCCCGGCGAAAACTTAAATGCTTACCTGTACTACCCAACCGATGCGAACGGCAAAATGCGGCTCCGATCCAACGGCAAAATGCCGGTGGCTATTTTTCTGCACGAATATTCGCACCCCAATGGTTTTGGCAAAGGGATGGCGCCGTATTTTAATGCTTTGTTAGAACAAGGATTTGCCGTGTACGCCCTGGATATGATTGGTTTTGGCAGCCGCATAGAAGAAGGCACGCTGTTTTACGAACGTTACCCGCATTGGTCTAAACTGGGCAAAATGGTAACTGACACCCGCGCCGCGATTGATGCTTTAGAGCAACTGGAACCCATTGACAAAGAAAATATTTACCTGACCGGTTATGCGCTGGGGGGCAGCATTGGGTTAATTACCGCCGCCCTCGACGACCGGGTTGCCGGCACGGCCGTTACGTCGGGCTTTACGCCCTGGCGTACTTCGGGGCCGGAGGTAGAAGGCATTTACGCTTTTTCGCATTTACACGGTTTAACCCCGCGCCTGGGCTTTTTTACGGAGCAATGCAGCCGTATTCCCGTAGATTTTGCGGAAATAATGGCGGCTATTGCACCTAAACCTTTACTCGTAATTACGCCTACTTTAGACCGCCACGCCGATTATACCCAAATAGAAGCCACGCTTAAAAAAGTAGCCCCGGTTTACAGTTTATTTAAAGCCTCGCCGCTGCTTACCCAACAAAGCCCGATGGATATAAACCGCTTCGGCCCCGAACAACAAAAAAGAATTATTTCGTGGCTAGCCAACCAGGTAAAAGAAGAAGTAAAATAAAAACCCGGCTTTTGAATAAAGCTATAGAAGTTGTTTCAGCATATTATTAAATGGTTGAGACCGGTTCCTTGCCATGTGTAGTACCAGATAGTAAAAAGAATCTTCCCTAGTTCAAACCCGCCAGCTTTTAAAACCTGGCGGGTTTGTGCTTTGAACAAAATAGCTATGGAAGTTTATAAATATGATTTGGTATTATGCCCATAGGCAGGCGGCTAAGGAATATTTTTTAATTATGCGCATCTGCTCGCGCTTGCTTGTAGCTATTAGGTACCGATAAAATAGCACCGATAAAGGAAAGTTTTCAACTTCCGGCCAGTTAAAAACTGGCCATTATAACCAGGCACAAGTTACGCTTCGCTAAACTTGCGCCAGCACTAGAATATTAGCCGGACGGCTATGATGATAATACCACCAATGCTTCCCAAACGCTGTTTCTCAGTTATACTTTTTGGTTAGAACAGATATACAAATAAAAACCGCAGGTTAAATCATTCTGATATAACCTGGGGAAAACTCAATGTTAATTTTAGTACCCGTATTTACGTTTAGCTCATTTTGTTGCAGGAATAAATGCCTGACTTAATACCCACACCAAAATATTGATTTAAATCCGTTCATAAGTCAGGTGCAGGATTAGCCATATTTACCAAACCCGGCAAAACATTATAAATTCTTTTTAGGAGCGCTTAAAACTTGCTTATCGGTGAGTAATTTTTGGCTTAGTTCATCGTAGTTTACATCTTGCACCGCAATATTTTTGTCTATGGCTTGTGCCGCCGCAGTGGCCGCGCTTTGCCCCAGAATCATAAATACGGGCTCCATCCGGATAGAACCATAAGCAATGTGAGAACTGGATACACACACCGGCACAAGTAAATTCTGGCATTCTGCTTTTTTGGGAATAATGGCCCCGTAACTTATCTGGTACGGATTCTTCAGGTGAATCCCAATATCGCCCTCATTCTGGACAAAACCATCGGGTTTTACGTAGCGCTGCGTGTTGTGCGAATCTAACGAGTAAGAACCCATACCCACCGGCCGGGGAACTTCTTTGCGGCCTACCGTTTCATTTTCGGTCATGACGTAATCACTGACCATGCGACGGGCTTCGCGTACATAAATCTGGTGCGGCCAGTTGCCATTGTCTTTAAATTCGTCTTTAGCCAAACCCCAGGTTTTTAGTTCCTGCTGCATATCGGCGGGTACGCGCGGGTCGGTAGTCATAAAGTAAAGCAGGCCTTTCTGGTAATTTTCGTGCTCTTTAATGATTTCGCGTCGGCGCTCGTACGTAGCCTCCGGGTAATCGTAATTCATACCAATATAGTCGGTGCTTACAGGGCCATGGTTATTTGTATCGGTTTTCCGGTTCGGAATCGGGTCGAATTTGCGGAATAATTCACGCCAACCGGAAGCAAAAACGCGGCCTAATAATTCGTAACGTGCCGGGTCGTAGCCTTCTGGTTTGGCAAAGGGAACGCGGTTATCGGGGTGGTTCGAGAGGCACATCCGGAAATTATACGCTTGTACTTTTTTATCGCCGGCACCTTTTACGCCTGGGTCTTCGGCCGAAATTAACGGCAATAAGCCGCTGCTTTTATCGCCGGGTGTTTT
>NZ_JBMQUD010000087.1:0-90748 GCF_057359045.1 Adhaeribacter sp. | reverse complement strand
TGCGCCCGGTAATGCTCATTTGCAGGTTGCCCGTGAGCGGGTCAGGTTGCAGGATTGATTCTATTTCGGGGGGAATATTACTGATTTGCCCGTGCAAACCACGTTCGCCAAATTCATCGGCTTCAGGGCCACCCACGTGCGATAGCCCGCAGGTGGTAACCAAACCGCCGCCAAAGGTGCGGAGCCAGGCAATGCCTTTATCTGAAAAGGGTTGCGGCGGCGTAATGCCCCCGTGGCTGAGCCAGGCCAGGCTGTGTTGATTATAAAAGGCATCGGCAATATCCATGGCCCTGTCCAGCACTATTTTGTAGCGTAAGCCGGTGCCGGTGTTTATCCAGGCAATGCGGGTGCCCCGGCCAGTGCCGTTATCGAGTACCGATGTTTCTATGCCGCCGAGTTGGGCAGGATTAGATATTTTATATTGCCAGTTTGGTGGTGTCAAATCTGCTATAAAATTTTACTAATGGTTAAGAAGAAATATTTCGCCGCCTGCCGTTCTGCACAAATATTGTTGGGTAAATAAATAAATTAAACCTGCTTTTGCTAATCGATTCGGAATATTTGGGTAAAAACCCTAATTTTTTTCTTTTTTGAGACTTTTAAGCTTAAAACCAAACACCAACTTAAAGCTTTGTTGCTTTTACATTGGTGCTTGGTCTTAGACTTGTAGAGAAGCAGGCTTAATTTTAAAAATGCGGACTTAAAGCAGCTTCATCGGCGGGTAGCGGATAAAACACTTTAATATTACTAAAGGCGTGTGGCCGTGGCTCTCGGCCTTCGGGGTAATAATAAGCCTGCGGATTAGCTTTAATCCGATTACCGTAAGCGGTAATTGTTTCTATGGCGCGGCCGGTGCGTACTAAATCAAACCAACGTTTGTTTTCAAAAGCCAGTTCTACGCGTCTTTCTCTGTAAATAGCTTCCCGCAGGTCGCCGGAGGCTTCGCCTAAACCAGCCCGTTTACGCACTTGGGTTAAATAGGGGGCAGCTTCGCCGGATTTTCCTTGTTCGTTCAGGGCTTCGGCCAGGAATAACAATACTTCAGAATAGCGGTAAACCGGCCAGTTCATGCCGTGGTTGTTATGCAGGGCGTGTGGTTTCGCGTATTTCTTAATGTACGGATACGTTTTATTTAGACGGGAGCTGTTGCTTAAGGTAATGTAAGCAATAGAAGCATCTTTGCGTTTATCATTGGGTTCGTAGGCCGCAATAATGTCTGGCGTGGGAATATTATAACCTTCGCCGCTAAGGGGCTGCGGATTAGTGGTACCGGTAATGGCTACAATCTCGGCCGCTGTAATGTCGCGGGGAATAAAATGATACAGGAAATTACCACTTAAGCCCGCCGAACCTTCCAGGTATTGCACTTCAAAAACCGACTCCTGGTTATTTTTGTTGCCGGTAGAAGTGGAGTAAACATTTTCGTATTCCTGAATTAAGGAATATTCGTTACTAGCTACTACTTCTTTCAGCAGTTTTTCGGCTTCGGCCCATTTTTTCTGTACAATATACACATTGGCCAGTAAAGTTCTGGCCGCACCGGACGTAACGCGGCCCGCTTCCTGTTTAGATTTAGGTGGCAACATCGGAATAGCTTCTGATACATCTTTTACAATCTGGGCATATATTTCTTCTTCGGAAGATAAAGGCAATGCGGCTTCGGACCGATTGGTTACCGGGGTTAAATGCAAGGGTACTTTGCCAAAATAACGCACCAACTCAAAATAGGCAAAGGCCCGCAAAAACAAAGCTTGTCCTTTTATATTGTTCTTGGAGTCGGCGCCAAATTCTACCTTGTCTATTAAAGATAAAATCTGGTTGGTACGGGCAATAATTAAATAATCTTGCCGGTATTGCTCCCGCACGTGCTCATTAGAGGTAACACCATTGGCTTCCGGTAAGGCAAAATCGGCCACGTCTTCTTCCTGCTCAGTGGCGCCAAAAAGCGGATTACGGACATAGTACGTATTATCGGAATGCTGTTCACCTAAAATCCAGGCACCACCGCCGGTATCCGGGTTGTTAAAAATTCTGCGCAAGGGTACATATGCGGCATTAACAGCTTGCTGAAAATCGGCTTCTTTGGTGAAAAAGGTGGCCGAACTCAACTGCGTTTCCGGCACAATGGATAGAAAGTCTTCCTTGCAGCTTGATATTAGCCCACAGCTTATAAGCAGGGTTATTATATATGATTTTTTCATTTTATATCTCAACAATAATTTAATGATATATTTAAATTACCTTCTATCTGATTAAAAATTCACATTTACACCCAATGTATAGGTGCGCGGAACGGGGTAGTTAGAAAGGTCAATACCTTGGCTTAAGTTACCGCCATCGCCATTGCCGGCAGTATTACCACTGGTTTCGGGGTTAGGACCGCCGGAATATTTGGTAAATACATAGGCTTGTTGCACGGAACCGTAAATCCGGGCCGATTTAAAGAATTTGTTAAGAGCACCAAACGTGTAGCCCAGGGTAATATTTTTTATGGAAAAATAAGAGGCATCTTCTAAAAAATGACTGCTCATCCAATCGCGCTCAATACCGGTAACATTACCGCCGCCTACAGTGGTACCAAACATACCTTTACCTGGATTTTCGGGAGAACGGAAGCGGTATTTTACGGCATCTACCATGTTAAAAACCCCATCTAAATTAGCGGTGCTGTATAAATGCCGAACCAGGAGATCATTGCCATAAGAACCAGAACCCACAATGCTGAAATCGAACTTGCCATAGCTCAGGTTGTTGGTAATGCCATAAGTAAAATCCGGGAATGGGTTGCCAATAATGGTCCGGTCGTCCTGGTCGCCGCCGTTGGTAATAATGCCATCGCCGTTTACATCGCGTAATTTAATACTACCTACCGTAGACCGGCCCGGTACTTGCGGGGAAGTTCTAAGGTCTTCTTCGTTCATGTAAAGACCTTCTTTAATCAGGCCATAAAATTGGCCAAACGGCTCGCCTACTTTGGTTATATGGTAGGTGCCATAAACCCGGTTGATTCCTTCAGCTAAGGCCACTACTTTGTTCCGGTTAAATGAAATATTGGCATTGGTGGTCCACTTTAACTTGCCTTCGGTATTGCGGGTAGTAAGGGCAAATTCGTGGCCCCAGAAATTGATTTCACCAATATTATCGTTAAAGTTACCAAAGCCGGCTTCTTGTGGAACCTGTACTGAGTACAGCAGGTTGGTAGTGGTTTTATTATAATAATCGTACATAAACTGGATTCGGTCGTCGAATAAGCCTAAGTCCAGACCTATGTCGAACTGCTTCGTGGTTTCCCAGCCTAAGTTGCTGTTGGCTAAAGAAGTTACGGCGGCACCCGGCACCACATTATTGCCAAAAGCAGCGTTAATGGTGTTGTTTACCAATGCATATTGGGTATAATTACCAATGTTGTTGTTACCGGTTACGCCGTAGCTGGCCCGTATTTTGGCAAAGTTTACTTTTTCATAATTATGCATAAAGCTTTCGTCCGAAACTACCCAACCCACCGAAGCAGAAGGAAAAGTACCCCAGCGATTTTCGGAACCAAACCGGGAAGAGCCATCGCTCCGGATAGAGGCCGTAAATAAATATTTGCCTTTGTAGTTATAAGTAAGCCTGGATAAGAAAGATGTTAAGGCCCATTCTTCTACGCCACTGTTGGTGCCGCCCCGGTTAATATTGAGGCCGCCTTGTACAGTTGGTAAGCGGTCGTCGGCGTAAGTGTCGGCCTGAATACGCGTACGATCGTGGCGGAATCGCTGATTGGTAAAACCACCCAATAGCTCAAAATTATGGTTCTCAAAACTTTTGGAGTAGGTGGCCAGGTTTTCGTTTAGCCAGGTAGTATTGGTATAATTTTCCCGGATAGAAACAGCCGTAGTAGGAATGGTAACGTTAATGCTGCTGGTAGCCGTAGATGGATTAAAGAAGAAAAACTTATTGTTGTTAATTTCAATGTTCATGGTGGATTTTAACACCAGATCTTTAATGGGCCGGTACTCTAGGTAGGCATTGGAAAGCAGGTTAATGATTTTATTTTCGTTTACCAGTTCTTCGGCGGCCCTTACCCAGTTAGGGTAGGTATAAATATTACCGGTATTAGCCGGCAAGGTGTTAGACTTGGTTAATTCGCCATTTGCGTCGTAAATAGGCATAATAGGCCAGGTATGCAGCGCATTAAACAAAATACCGGTACCCCGGTCGCCGTCGGTCCGGGGCGTATTATCAAAAATGTAATTAGGCGCAATATTTAAACCTACTTTTACCTTATCAGAAATGGTGTAATCGGTGTTTAAACGGCCGGAGTAACGCTGATATTTATTGTTTAGCACTACACCTTGCTGATCGAAAACCCCCAAAACCAAAGCCGTGCTAATTTTATCTTTGTTAGAAGTAATGGTTAAGTTATAACTCTGGATGGGAGCCGTTCTTAATAAAGCATCGTACCAGTCGTTGTTTTTTCCTTCGTACTGCGCCGGGTTCTGGAAAACTTCGGGTACAGGTTTGCCTTCGGCCTCGTAATATTCTTTTTTAAACGTGGCAAATTCCACAGCATCCATCATGTCTATCCGGCCTCTTTCGGGTACTTGCTGTATACCGCCATAAACATTTACACTTACATTGGTTTGGCCTATTTTACCGCGTTTGGTGGTAATAAGCACAACCCCGTTGGCCGCCCGGGAACCGTACAAAGCCGTAGAAGCCGCATCTTTTAAAATAGAGATATCTTCAATTTCGTCGGGATTTAGGGTATTTATGCCGCCGGTAATGGGGAAACCATCTACCACGTACAACGGGTCGCTGCCGCCGCTAACCGATAACTGGCCCCGGATACGCACCGACATGCCCTGGCCCGGTTTACCGGTAGCCTGGTTAATTTGTACGCCGGCTACCCGGCCCTGCAGTTTTTGGGTAATCTGCGATACCGGCAAATCTTTAATTTCCTTAATACTAATGGTTTGCACGGCCCCGGTAACTTCTTTTTTAAGCTGGCTGCCGTAGCCCACTACCACCACTTCTTCCAAAGCTTTGGCATCAGGGGCTATGGTAATATTTAAAGTAGTTTGGTTATTTATGGCGACCTCTTTTGTCTGGTACCCCACAAACGAAACAACTAAACTCCCCGAACCCGTCGGAACATTTAAACTAAATGCTCCATTAGCATCTGTAGAAGTACCATTGGTAGTACCTTTTAATAAAACTGTTACTCCTGGCAAACCCGACCCTTGCTCATCGGTTACTTTACCTTTCAGGGAAATGCCCTGTGCCCAGGTTGTAGTGGTAATAAGCCATAACAGCGAAAATATAATAGTATGTCTCGCTTTTTTAAGTACTTTGTTTTTCATAATGCTTGCTTGAATTTAAGTTAAAATTTAAAGCTTGTTAATGGGTTAACATTAGGCATTTAAGAGAATTTGATTGGCTACTTAGGTTGTTTTCAATGGTTTATATTTGTTTAGAGATTATAATATTTTTTAAATCTTATCTAAAATAATCATCTTCAGAAGCGGCCGCATCCTGTACTATCCTGTAGATTTCTCTTTTTATTAATAAATAGTAAATTAGTTAAAGAATTTTAAACAAAATGAAAGCTGTTTAATAATAAATTATACATTATAGCTTAACTTTTCGAAATATTATTTTCTCTGCACTTTCTCCCTAACAGATATAAAAGTTTAGCACCTACCTCTATTATGCAAAGAAATAGGCTTGGCCTTACTTTGGGATTTGTACAACTTTTGCCCCGGAATATTTACAATAATATAATTGCCTGCATATACATTTAGGTAACCGGCAGATTACTTGTCTTTTTTTAATTTTAGAAATAGGATACAGAACTGGTTAAAGTAAGATTGCAGGAATATATTATACTCTATGAGGCGGACGGAACAGGACACAACAGGATAGAAGGAGATTTATACCTATATATATTAGTGTTAACAATATGAATCTGATTATTCGGGTTAATTATTTTTATATCTTTAATAATTTAAAATAAGATTAGTTTTACCGTTAACTACCTTTTAAACTCCCATAAATAAGTATGTCAGGAAAAATCAATTTTAAAATTATGCAAGCCGCCCTGGTTCTGGTAATATTTCTTACCAGCAGTTGCACCGTTTTGGGGCAGAATAAGCGCGACAAAGAAGGCTTTGTAAAATTATTTGATGGTAAAACCTTAAAAGGCTGGGAAGGCGACCCCACCTACTGGCGAATAGAAGATGGAAATCTAGTGGGCGAAATAACGCCTGCCACCTTGTTAAAAACCAACTCCTTTATTACATGGCAAGGCGGGCAACCCGCCGATTTTGAATTGAAAGTAGAATGTCGTATTACCGCAAGCGGCAACAGCGGCATAAACTACCGGAGCGAGCGCTTACCCGATATTCCGTATGCCTTAAGGGGTTATCAGGCCGATATAGATGGCAAAAACCGGTACACCGGCCAAAACTACGAAGAACGCGGCCGTACCACGTTAGCCTATCGCGGGCAAAAAGTGGTGGTAAACGGAACTGATACACCCGGGCCACTGCAGGCCAGCATTAAAAGCAACGCCTGGACCAAAACCGAACTGACTAGTTCTTTGGGTACTGCAGAAGAGCTAAAAGGGGAAATTAAAGATGAAGACTGGAATGAAATACACCTGATTGTAAAAGGCAACCGATTGCAACATTATGTAAATGGGGTTTTAATGAGCGATGTAACCGATAATGATACGGCAAACCGGAAAATGTCGGGTTTACTGGGCGTGCAAGTACACGTTGGCCCACCAATGAAAGTAGAATACCGCAACATGCGAATGAAACAACTTAAATAAACTATATACCGGCTTTTCTGGATGAAGCCTGTTATAAGTTAATTAAATATTTACCGGAATATTGCTTTACAGAAGGAGCAGTGTTCCGGTTTTTTAATTGCAGCTGTTTAGTGTTTTGGAAATGGCATTAACGTTTGCCCTGGCCGCGTATTTTCACCGGCAAGTAGTAGGGCTAAGAAATAATTTAGAAGAATTTAGGGCTGCTTGTGCCGGCTTTTAATTAGTGGTAGCTTACAAAAGGAAGTTTCCAACATCCGGCCAGTTTAAAACTGACTATTATTAGTAGGCACACGTTACGCTTCGCTAAACTTGCGCCAGCTGAGGTAAATTAGCCTCACAGCTATGGTAATTACACCACCTATGGCAGCAGTTACTACTAAATATTATAAAACACGAAACAGGTTCTTTATCTATATTCTTAAGTAATTGCCAATAACTACAAGCCCTTTCACATTTTACGAATTGTTATTGTTATTTTAAGAATATTCTTGCCCATAAAAAATTGATTATATTTCTCCGGAAGGACCGAAGTGGAGGGTAGGGCACTTGGTTGGTTGATATTTCTTAAGCAAAAATATTTTATTTAAAGTTTAAACTTGTTTTAAATCCGGAAGAAAATCCGCCCGGCAATTTTCTTCTTTTCTATAAAATAGTATATTACCCCGCCGTTTAAAACCCTGATTTATTTAACTGTGCCGACCTGCATTTTTCTTAGTAATTCATGCCGACCAGATATTCAGATCTTTATACTAGCTAAACCTCGCTTAATTTATTAACTTTAAAGATAAGGGCAAAATCTGGCTTAAGGAATTTGAGCTTTTGAACTGTAATACTATTATTGCTTAATACACACTTTAGACAATGCATAAAAATTTGTTTACTACGTTAAAGTTTGGTTTGCCGCTGGTGTACTTGCTGGGTTGCGCGCCAAAACAAATGCAAACTTCTGATAACCAGGTAAGCCAAACCGATAAACCAGCCGCCGCACAAACTGCCGGCAAAACAGATGCTACTCCTGCTCAAAACCCCAACCAGAATCTTTATTCTTCCGACCCGCAAGTAATTGCCCGCGGCGAGGCTTTGTTTCAGAATACCTGTACGGCTTGCCACAGTTTCAAACAAAAAGGTATTGGCCCTAATCTCGCGGGGGTTACCAACGATGTTTCCCATGCCTGGATTACCAAATTTATCCGGAATGCGCCCGCGGTAATTACCAGCGGCGACGACCGGGCCCGCCGGCTTTACGAAGAATATAACCAATACATGCCGCCGTTCCCTAATCTGAGCGATGCCGATATTCAGGCGTTGGTTTCATATATTAATACCCAAAAAGGGAATACGGCCGAAGCTGCCGCCACGGCTGGCTTTGGCGAGGCGTTAAAAGATCCCATACCCACTAAAATTCCTAAATCGGGCTACAAACTGGTGCTGGAAGAAGTTATGACGGCCCCGGTAACTTCTGAAAAAATACCGGTGGCCCGGATAAATAAAATGCGGGTTTTAACAGGAGGCAAAAAAGACCGGCATTTTATCCAGGAACTCCGCGGCCAGATTTACGAAATAGAAGATAATAAAGTAAAGGTGTTTATGGATATTACCAAAGAACGCCCGGGCTTTATTCCGCAACCTGGTCTGGCTACCGGTTTTGGTAGTTTTGCTTTTCACCCGGAGTTTTATAAAAACGGTTTATTGTATACCACCCATACCGAAAAAGCGGATAGCGCCCCGGCCGATTTTGCTTATGCCGATACTTTAAAAGTAGCGCTACAATGGGTGGTAACCGAATGGAAAATGAAAGACCCGACGGCAGCTACTTTTGCCGGCACCGGTCGCGAAATGTTCCGTATAAACATGATGACGCCCATTCATGGCATGCAAGAGATTATATTTAATCCTTTAGCCAAACCCGGGTCTGCCGATTACGGATTATTATATATTGGCATTGGCGATGGCGGGGCCGCCGAACAGGGCGCTTATTTTGTTTGCAATAGTACCCAAACGCCCTGGAGTTCGGTGCTGCGGCTCGACCCCAAAGGCCGGAACAGCAAAAATGGTAAATACGGTATTCCGGCAAGTAACCCGTTTGCACAAGATAATGACGCCAAATCGTTAGGAGAAGTTTACGTGCGCGGTTTCCGCAATCCGAATCGCATTACCTGGTCACCGGACGGCAAAATGCTTATTTCGGATATTGGCCTTACAAATATTGAGGAGCTAAATATTGGCCAACCTGGCTTAGATTATGGCTGGCCAGCCCGCGAAGGCACGTTTCTTTTAAATTACAAAGGTAAAATGGACCGGGTTTACGCCTTACCCACCGACGATGCCCAATATAAATTTACCTACCCGGTAGCGCAGTTTGACCACGACGAAGGCAATGCTATTTCGGGTGGCTTTGTTTATACCAACTCCAATATTCCGGAACTAAAAGACAAGTATATTTTTGGGGATATTGTAAGCGGACGCGTGTTTTTTGTACCCAACAGTCAGTTAAAATTAGGCCAACAAACGCCTATTCAGGAAATGGATTTACAAATTGCCGGTAAAGAAACCACTTTAAGAGAAACAACCGGCCATAAAAAAACCGACCTCCGGTTTGGCTTAGGGCCCAAACAAATACTTTATATCTTTACCAAAACCGACGGTAAAGTTTATAAGGTAGTTGGCTGCACCCTAAACAAGAAAGTATGATATATTATTAATATTAAACTTTATGCCGGCCAAAATGCCAAAGAATTTAAAGTTCTTTGGCATTTTTATTTAAATAAAACCGGTCCCGCATTTTGCATTAGCCCTTCAATGGCGTGATGAGATTTATAAGTATATGGCATAAAAAAAGCTTTAAATACTTGTTTAGCATTTAAAGCTTTTTAGTTAATTATAAATAACTACAGATTAGGTAGCAGGATAATTATAATTCTTTAATTCTGATATTTTTAAAGTAAGCTTTGTTGCCGTGGTCTTGTAAAGCAATGCCGCCAGTCTTAGTCGAACCATAATCCGGAAAGTCCTTCCATTTACCTTCTGCTTTTTCTTTGTTCCATTCATCGGTCCAGGCCTGGAATTCTACAATCTTCTCGCCGTTGAGCCAATGTTCTACGTGGCCGTTGTTAAAGATTATTCTGCTCGAATTCCACTCACCCACTGGTTTTAACTTCTTTTTGTCATTAGCCGGATTCATGGCGTAATCGGCACCGGCCTGCTGCCAATCTTCTAACTTTTCCGGGAAAGTAACGTCATCAATAATCTGGTATTCCGGACCGGTTTCGTAAGGGGCTTTGTACTTGGCATCTTCTACCACATGGTACATCACACCGCTGTTGCTACCTTTATCTACTTTCCATTCCCATTCTAATTCAAAGTTTGTAAAAGATTTTTCATGAATAATATCGCCACCAGTATCGCCTTTGGCTGCACCCAGGCAAACCAATGCGCTATCTTCTACTATCCAGTTTTTTACTTCGCCGGGTTTATTAAAGCCGTGCCAGCCGTTCAGGGTTTTGCCATCAAACAAGTAAATCCATTCGCTCTGCTTGGCCTCAGTTGCGGCTGTTTCCTGGTTGGTGGTGGCTTCTTTATTAGCTGTGTTATTACAAGCGAACATACTGGCCGTAAGCAGAACCAGGCTAAGTTTTTTTAATTCTGATTGCATCTTTTTTAGTAGGTTTAGATTAAGATTTTAACCGGTTTTTAATTTTCGGTAGCCAAATAAAGTAGAACTTTCGCATAAATACCAAAAAGTAAAAAATTAAATTAAAATTTAAGATCCGTTCTTTCAGAAAAGCAGCCCCCAAACCTAGGTTATTTAAAGAAGAACTTACCTGTTTGCAGCTTTAAAGCTAATTATCCGGTAAAAACATAATTTTTTATAAATACAGGTAATATTTTAGCCTTAATATTTAAATTTAAAGCTTAAGCACTAATAATGGGTTTTGACTTAAAGGCTGTTTAGATTAATATTACGGCGCGCAAAGTTTAAATATTGATTTGGGTTGGTTGAGGAGAACATAAACCTGGTTGGCTAAACAAATAGCAATAGCTGGAGCGGGCCGCACCAGCCAGGGGCTTTCAAGTGATTTTTTATCTTAAATAATATCCATGAAATACCTTTCTTTCCGTTTGAGCGGCGCCGGCTTAATCTTGCTTGTAATAACAGCCATGTTATTTATAGGCGGTTTTAAAAAGCCAACTCCAGCAGTGCCGGTATTATCTAACTTTAAAGTCCCGCCAGGGTTTGTAGTAGAGTCGGCCGTAGCTCCAGGGTTGGTTAATTACCCCATGTTTGCTACGTTCGATAACCAGGGGCAACTTTTTGTAATAGAATCCAGCGGCAAAACTACTTCTACCGAAGATGTCCTGAAAAATCCCACCTTTAAAATATTGCTTTTAACCGATGCAGATGCCGATGGCATATTTGAAAAAAAGCAGGTGTATGCCGATAATATTCCTTACCCGATGGGCGGAGCTTATTACCAGGGCAGTTTTTATGTGGCGGCACCACCGCAATTATTACGCTTTACCGATACCAACGCCGATGGTAAGGCCGATAAAAAAGAAGAAATACTCAGCGGGTGGGTTTTAAACCACAATGCGGCTACTTTAAGTGGTCCTTTTGTGGGACCCGATGGCTGGTTGTATTTGTGCGACGCCC
The DNA here is from genome assembly GCF_057359045.1 of Adhaeribacter sp. NCBI lineage: Bacteria > Pseudomonadati > Bacteroidota > Cytophagia > Cytophagales > Hymenobacteraceae > Adhaeribacter > Adhaeribacter sp. Next base: position 79,283 of record NZ_JBMQUD010000087.1, on the reverse strand, counting down.
GCCGGGGTTTTAACATTAAAACTAAGGAAGGCACCGTTTTGCAGGGCAAAGGTGCGCGCATCTGGCGCTGCCGGCCCGATGGTACCGGTTTGGAATCTTTAGCAGGCGGAGGCTTTGATAATACCATAGAAATGATTTTTATGCCTTCCGGCGAAACCATTGGCACCATGACCTACTTCACCGACCCGCGCGATGGCTACCGCGATGCGTTGATGCACTGGGTAGAAGGCGGGGTGTACCCCAAACCTTATCCGGTTATTCAGCAAGATAGCTTAAAGTTAACCGGCGAGCTGATGCCGGTTATGACCAAACTGCCCCGGGTTTCACACTCGGGTTTAATGCGTTACCGGTCTAATATTTTTGGTGAGGCTTATAAAGGAAATTTATTTAGTGCCCAGTTTAATACCGGCCGCATTATGCGCCACACGGTAACACCCAACGGTGCCACTTACCGTACCACCGAAGAAGTTTTTATGCAGGCCGATAGCTTGGATAGCCACCCCACCGACGTGCTGGAAGATGCCAATGGCAGTTTACTGGTGGTAAATACCGGTGGTTGGTTTATTGCCGGTTGCCCGCTTTCGGTAGTAGCTAAAACCGATATTAAAGGAAGTATTATCCGCATCCGGAAAGCAAATGCCCCCAAAGTTGCCGACCCGTGGGGAATAAAATTAAATCTGGCAGCCGCTTCCCCGGCCCAACTTATTACTTATTTAAAAGATGCCCGCCCGGCAGTTCGCGACAATGCCATTGAATATTTAGTGGCGGCCGGAGCTCCCGCAGTTAAGCCATTACTACAAGTATTAAATTCTTCGGAAAGCGAGGAGTTAAGAACGGCAGCAGTTTTTATGCTTTATCGGTTACAAAGGCCGGAGGCAACCGCAGGTGTACTAAGCGCCCTGAACGATAAAAACCCGCTGGTAAGAACGGCCGCCGCCCGGGCCTTAGGCTTAGCCAAAGAGAAAAAAGCCTTGCCTACCCTAATGACTTTGGTGCAGCAAGATAAAGCCCCGGTACGGCGGCAAGCGGCTACCGCTTTGGGCCAAATCGGTGATAAAGCAGCAATACCAGCCTTGTTAAAAGCAGCCGGCACGGCCAACGATCGTTTTGTGGAGCACGCCATTATTTATTCCCTGATTACTTTAAACCAACCGCAGCCATTAATGGCGGCACTAAATAATTCAGCGGTTAAAGTGCGGCAAGCGGCTTTGGTGGCTTTGGATCAAATAGATAATTCACCGCTCAGTTCAGCAGATTTGGTACCGTTTTTAACCAGTACCGATGAGCAATTACAAAAAACGGCTGTGTGGGTAGCGGCGCACCATCCAAAGTGGTCTGGGGTTGTAACCGAGTATATAGCAAGTCAAATTACCCAAAAAGAAATTAGCGAAGCAGGCAGTAAAAATCTTACAGCGCTCATGCTAAACTTTAGCGGCGATGTTGGTTTACAAAAATTTATAGCTGCCCAATTAAGCAATAACCAGACTCCGGTAGCTAAAAAACGCTTGCTTTTAAATGTAATCCGGCAATCTAGTTTAAAAGAATATCCAACCGTTTGGGTACAGGTGCTCGGAGCCATGTTAGCCGACGATAAAGCTGAAATGCGCAACGAGGTACTGGATTTAATTAGCACCCGCAATATACCGGCACTAACCCCTAAATTAGACCAGATTATCCAGGACCCGAATAAACCAGCTGAACTAAAGTTAAAAGCGTTAAGTGCCAGAATTATATCCCGCCCAAAGCTATCCGGCGCCGAATTTCAGTTGCTACTCGATTTAGCCAAACCCGCTAATTCTTATGCCATCCGGCAAGCAAGTGTACGCCTGCAGGCCCAAGCCGAACTAACCGAAACCCAATTAGAACAGGTTGCGCAGGAAGAAGTGCCCCAGGCCGATGTAATGCTGTTGCCCAGCCTGGTAAATATTTTTGAAGGAGATAAATCAGAAAAAGTAGGTTTGGCGCTCATCGGTTCTTTGCAAAAGAATAACAAAAATTTAGATAATCTTTCGTTGCCGGTAATTCAAAATTTGTTGGCTAATTATCCTGCCCCGGTAAAAGCAGCGGCGGAGCCGCTCCTGAAAACTTTAGAAGCCCAACAAGCCGCCCGGTTGGCCCATTTGCAAAAGCTTGAAGCATCGTTAAAGGGCGGCGACGTGGGCGAAGGCCGTAAACTGTTCTACGGCAAAGCCGTTTGTTCTTCGTGCCATGCAGTGGTAGGCCAGGGCGGCGAATTTGGCCCCGATTTAACCAATATTGGCGAAATTAGATCTAAACACGATATTTTAGAAGCCATTGTTTACCCGAGCGCGAGCTTTGCGCGGGAATACGAAACCTCCAAAATTACGACCCAGGCCGCTAGTTACACCGGCATTATTAAAGAACAACTGCCCGAATATATTATGCTGGAAACAGGACCCGGCGTACGGGTGCGGATTACCCGCAACGAGATTAAAACCATTGAGCCTCATACGGTTTCTTTAATGCCTCCCGGCCTTAACCAACAACTAAGCACAAACCAAATGGCCGACTTAATTGCCTATCTAAAATCATTGCCGGATGGCTTAGGTCAGATTAAGAAATTATAGGTTAGTGCTTAATATACTATAAATGTGGCTTTTCGGTATGATTATTAAATCAGCTTGCAAAAATTTAATCAAAATTTTCTTCTGCTGTTTGGTTAACTAAACCTGCCGGGTTTAACCTTATGGTGAGTTCTTTTTACTATCTGATATTATATACCACAAAATAATAAGCGCACTTTAAAAAGAATATTTTTCAGTCTAATCTTAGCAAAGGTTCTATTACAGGTTTATAGCACCAGAATATGTTTCGATAAACTAAACGTGAACGCCATTATCTAAGCGCAGCACCCCATTTTAAATACGTTGCTTTAAACCATCTTACCTGATTATTATTCTGTAATATGCTGTCTAGTATATATTAAAATAGCGAATAAATAGCCGCCAATAGTGGTGTTATCACCGCCAATCTATTCGCCTTTGCTTTTTATTTCCTGGGCTACTACAACTAAATGCTAAATATTTATCAATCTTGATATACTAAACAGGTTCTTTGTAAAAGCCGCATTTATCTAAAAAATATTACTCTTTTTAATCATGAAAATTGGATTCTGTATTTAAAGGTAAAATATTGCTTTAATTTTCGGTTACGTAAACGATAACATTTAAATAAGTTTTTTTAAGTGCTTACTTTGATTTTAAAATAAAAATATATACAATTGTTTAGCAATTTACCAATAAATGAAACTTGGCTCCGGCAGCACGCTTTAACCCCTAAAAAGCGCCTACAGCCATTTTTATTGCTGGTGAACATAAATATTTTTTGCCGGAGCACTCATTCTGAAGGCTTAGATGCAGCACGTTTATGCCTGCATTTTGGGAGATATAATGCGGCTCTTTATCTGCCCGAAAGATTTACTTAGCTTTTAAGACCTGTAAGCCGAAGCAGTAATTAAAATTATTTAGGCGCAGAACCTTTATTTTTCTGAGCGCAGCAAGAAATATTAAGCCGGTTTTATAAATATTTAAAAGCCTTTTACCCAAAGAAATCTCATAAGCAGAGAAGTACTTGTGGCTGATGCGGCATTAGAATTTGCTTAGTTTTCTTAATGAAGATTGCCTGAATGCGCTTGCCGGAAAGTGAGAATCTTGCCCGAACACTTTTTATATTGCGGCAGATTTTTAAACAATAGAACTACTTAACCTAATAAAATTATGAAAAAATACAACGTTGGCATTATTGGTTACAGTTGGGTAGCGGGGGCGCATATTGCAGCTATTAATGCTACGGGCCACGCCCAGGTCACGGCCATTTATTCGTCGCGCGAGTTAAACGCGGCAGAGTTAAGTGCCCAATGGGGAACACCCATTAAAACCTACACAAACTTAGACGCCATGCTGGCCGACCGAGACTTGCAGGTTGTTTCTATTTGCAGTTATCCGTACCAGCACAAAGAGCAAGCCATTGCCGTGGCTAAGGCCGGTAAACATTTAATCCTTGAAAAGCCGGTATCGCTTTCCTGGTCTGATTGCCTGGAGGTGGATGCTGCCGTTAAAGCTGCCGGTATTAAAACTTGCGTTTGCTTTGAACTGCGTTACGCCAACCAAGTAACAGTAACTAAATCTATTATCGACCAGGGGCTAATTGGCGATATTCACTACGGCGAAGTAGATTATTTCCACGGTATTGGTCCGTGGTACGGCCAGTACCGCTGGAATATCCGGAAAGATGCCGGCGGCAGTTCGCTGTTAACGGCCGGTTGCCACGCCCTCGACGCTTTGTTGCTATACATGGGTACCGATGTGGCAGAAGTTACCAGTTACGATACAAAATCTAAAAGCGAATTATTTCAGCCTTACGAGTATACCACCAGCAGCGTAACTATATTAAAATTCCAGAACGGCAGCATTGGCAAATGCTCGGCTATTGTAGACTGTTTGCAGCCGTATTATTTCCATACCCATTTGTGCGGCAGCGAAGGTAGTTTGCTCGATAATAAATTTCATTCGATGAAACTGGGGACAAACAAGAATGCCTGGAGTACTTTATCTATGAAAATGGCCGATTCCGGCGATGTGTCGGATCATCCGTACCAATCGCAATTTGATAGCTTTTTTGCCTCCCTGGAAGCCGGTACCGAAATGCCTTTAACCAGTTTAAGCGATGCCCTGGAAACCCACCGCATCATTTTTGCGGCCGATGAATCTGCGGCTACGAACCAGCCGGTAAAGTTAAAAGCCCGCGAAATTGTAAAAGCTGCTAATCAGTCGGCGGCAACCGGTAAACCTGTAAGCATATAAATATTGTGGCTAAAACTGCTATTGCTATTGCTGCGCACCCCGATGATATTGAATTAATGATGGCTGGCACCCTGCTTTTGTTAAAACAAGCCGGCTACGAAATCCATTACTTAAACTTATCGCGGGGTAATTGCGGAAGTTTTGAATACGATTCTATTACAACGGGCAACGTTCGGTTGGCCGAAGCCCAAAAAGCGGCGGCTATTCTGGGCGCGGTATTTCACGCGCCCTTATGCAACGATTTAGAAATCATGTACGATTTGGCCACGCTACGCCAGGTAGCGGCGGTTATTCGGGCGGTAAAACCCAATATTGTTTTAACGCATTCGCCCACCGATTACATGGAAGACCATACCAACACCTGCCGTTTGGCGATATCGGCGGCATTTACCCGGGCCATACCCAATTTTGAATCTTCACCGCCGCAGTTAACTGAAAATTACGATTGTACGGTTTACCACAGTTTGCCCCATAGCCTGACCGATGGTTTACGCCGGCGCATTATTCCGGGTGCTTATGTAAATACCACAGCGGTGCATGCAACTAAAATGGAAGCCTTAAAGGCCCACCAGAGCCAACAAAGTTGGCTCGATGCCACGCAAAAGCTCAATTCCTATTTGCAAACCATGGAAGATAATTCCCGGGAAGTAGGGCGCATGTCGGGCCGGTTTATACACGCCGAAGGGTGGCGCCGCCATTTGCATCATGGTTTTTGCCAGCCAGACGCCGACCCTTTAGGTGAACTGGGCGAGGATTATTTAATCAATGAAGCTTATGAACAAAACTTATTACATGGCCTTTAAAAATTAAAAATATACAACCGGTTTATTTAATGTAACTGACCGGTACGCATTCTTAAATCTGTAAAACTTAAATCGATATGAAAAGAACTAAAATATTTATAGCCACCTTATTAACCGGTTTTGTGCTGACCACCGGTTGTGCGCAAAAAGGTTTAACCGCTAAAAAAGGCGAATCGTTGTTTAATGGCAAAGATCTTACTGGCTGGCGCGTACACGGTACCGAAAAATGGTATGTAGAAGGTGGCGAATTAATTTGTGAAAGTGGTCCCGATAAAGAGTATGGGTATTTGGCTACCGAAAAATCATACAAAAACTTTGAATTGGATTTAGATTTTAAACAAGAAGCCGATGGCAACAGCGGCGTGTTTTTCCGGTCTTCGCTGGATGGCACCAAAATATCGGGTTGGCAGGTAGAAATTGCACCTAAGAACATGGATACCGGTGGTATTTACGAATCGTATGGCCGGGGCTGGTTGGTAAAAATTCCCGACGAAAAAGAAAATATTTTAAAGCAAGGCGAATGGAACCACATGAAAATACGGGTAGTAGGCGACCAGGTAACTACCTGGCTGAATAACCAACAAATGGTCGATTTTAATGACGCTAAAATTGGTCAGGCCAATGGTTCTATTGCCCTGCAAATACATAGTGGCGGCGGCATTAAAGTGCGTTGGAAAAACCTGAAAGTGCGCGAGGTAAATATTTAAGTTTGGTTATCCTCCAAACAGGAGAAAACCCCGGTCCGCAAAAAAATGCAGGACTCCTGTCCATCTGCAAGCATCTTATTGGTTAGCCATTAAAATGCTTGCAGATGACGGTGGTGGCAGGTAAGATTACTAAGTAAAATAATTCTTTTGCTTGGGTGATATACGTTATTAATTATCAGGTTTCAGCGTAAAATATCTAAGAATGAAATTTGTACCCACCTCTTTTAAGACTGTTTGCCTCAAGGCATTTTCGCTAGCCGTCTTTTTCCTGTTTCTGCAATGCAAAGGCTCCCAAACAACTACTCATTCCAGCGTTACCGAAACCAAGTCTAAAGCCACAAAAATATTTAATGGCCGCAATTTAGATGGTTGGTATGTATTTCTGAAAGGCCGGGGTCGCAACAACGATCCTAAAAAAGTATTTACCGTTGATAAAGGCCTGATTCGCATAACTGGGGAGGAGTGGGGTTGTATTACCACCAACCAGGAGTACGAAAACTATAAATTAGTAGTAGAGTTTAAATGGGGTACCGCTACCCACGGCGACCGGGCCACCAAAGCCCGCGACAACGGTATATTGCTGCATTCTACCGGTGCCGATGGCGGCTATTCGGGAACCTGGATGCACTCCATTGAGTGCCAGATCATAGAAGGGGGTACCGGCGACTTTCTGGTGGTAGGTGATGGCAGCGATAAATTTGCCCTGACCAGCCCGGTGGCTCCCGAAAAGCAAGGTGGCGCGTATGTTTTTCAACCAGATGGACAACCGGTAACCATTCATGGGGGCCGCATTAACTGGTACGGCCGCGATCCGAACTGGAAAGATGTGCTGGGTTTTAGAGGTGCGCAGGATGTTGAAAAGCCGGTGGGCGAGTGGAATACAATTGAATGTATTGCGGCCGGCGATAATATTACAACTTATTTAAACGGTGTTTTAGTAAACCGGGCCTTGCAGGTGAAACCCGCAAAAGGAAGAATTCAGATACAATCGGAAGGAGCAGAAATGTTTGTTCGGAAAGTAGAATTAACGCCTTTGGCTAATATGTAGCGTTAAAATTCCGGCCCATTTCGGATTATCGCTTTCCCATTCTTGTCCGACAGCAAATGCTTCAATCTGTTTAGCAGTTAATCTGTCCAATATGTATCCGCCATGCAAAATATTAAATTTATCTGCTTAAGTTACCGGAATATATTTCTGTGGATTACCGGAATATTAGGTGTAATAAGTGCAGGTTGCAGTAAAAAACCGGTAAATACAGCAACAGCCGAAACCAAACCGATAGTAGAGGTAAAAGTAGATTCCAGCCGTTTTAAAAAGGCATTAGCCAGTTTTAAGTTAGAGCCGGGCTTACGGATTGAATTAGTGGCCGCCGAACCTTTGGTCGTAGATCCGGTAGCGTTTGCCTTTGATGAAGACCAGCAACTGTACGTAGTAGAAGACCGCGGTTATCCCGACCCCGCCGAAGGCGGCAACCCTACCCAACTTGGCCGCATTGCGCTCTTAAAAGATACCGATCAGGATGGACGATACGACCACCGCACTGAATTTGCTACCGGCCTGACTTACCCCAACGGCGTTTTACCCTGGAAAGGCGGAATTTTTGTAACCGTTGCCCCGGATATTTTATACCTGAAAGATACCAACGGCGATGGCGTAGCTGATATTAAAAAAGTAATTTTAACCGGCTTTAACGACACCAAAACTACCCAGATTCGGGTAAGTACGCCTACCTTGGGGAACGATGGCTGGATTTACGTAACCAGCGGCCTGAACGGGGGTAAAGTTACTTCGCCGGAACATCCCGAAAGGCCGCCGGTAGTTTTTACCGCTGCCGATGGCCGGTTTCACCCGGATACTTTTGAATTCCAAACGACGGGTGGTAAGAGTCAGTTTGGTCTTACTTTTGATGCTTTTGGTCGGCGCTTTGGCTGTTCTAACCGGCACCCGGTGCTACAGATGGTATTGGAGCCCTGGCACCTTCGGCGCAACCCGCATTTACTTTTTACCGAAACCGTGCAGCATGTATCTAAAGTAGAGGCCGAAGCTACGGTGTACCCCATTAGCGGAGCCATTACGTCGGCTGATTTTATTCCCAAACTAATTGGTCGTTCGCATACGGGTACATTCACGTCGGCATCGGGGGTAATGGTGTTTAACGGCACCGGCCTTACGCCAGCCCACCAGGGGAATGTATTTATTTGCGAATCGGCCCAGAACTTAGTGCAACGCCAGGTAATGCAACCCGCCGGGGTAACCTTCCGTTCGGAGTTGCCTTACGAAGGCCGCGATTTCCTGGCTTCTACCGACGAATGGTTCCGGCCGGTTTTTGTGCAAACCGGTCCCGAAGGTGCTCTTTACATTGCCGATATGCACCGCAAAGTAATTGATCATCCGTCTTACGTACCCGAAGAAGCCAGAGCCAACCTGGATTTTGAAAGTGGTAAAAGTGATGGCCGTTTGTATCGGATTGTGCGGGAAAATCTTAAACCCACCCCGATGGCAAATGCTTCAAAAGTAAGTAGTACTGCTACTGCTAATCAGTTAGTTAATGCCTTGGAATCGCCGGAAGAATGGGTACGGGCGACTGCCCACCGTTTGTTACTGGAACGGAAAGATGTTAAATCAGTTTTGCCTTTACAACAAGTAGCCGCAGGTGCCACTTTACCCGAAAGCCGTACCAAAGCCTTGTGGCTCCTGCATAGTTTAGGTGCTTTGGATCCAACTCATATTGGAATAGCCTTGCAAGACAAAGCGGCCACGGTGCGGGAGCAGGGTATATTATTAGCCGAAACTTTAATTAAAAAACACCCGGCATTAATTAAAGTTGTAATTGCTGCAGCCCAAGATCCGGCTGACCGGGTACGTTTTAACAGCGCCCTGGTATTAGGTTCTTTAGAAGGGCCGGAAGTAGTAAATGCGCTGGCCCAGGTAGCTGCCCAAGATGGTGCCGACCGCTGGGTAAGAGCCGCTGTATTAAGTGGAATAGGAAATCGTATGCCCGAATTCTTAAATGCTTTTCGGGCGCAAAGTGCCGCAAACCCCCTTGCTTTTGCTGCCGTAATGCAGGATCTGGGCCGATTGTTTGGTAATGGGGCTTCTCTTACCAGTTGCCAAATGTTACTTCAGGATGTTATATCGGTTAAAGGCACCGCCGAATGGCAAATAGCTACCGTTTTGGGCTTAGCCGAGGGCATAAGCAGCCGGAAAGAAATGCAGGGAACTGACCAGGGAGTACTTTACCAATTGCAGGGGAATACTGGTTCTGCTACCAACCAAAAAATATTAAATAATTTTATCGTGCGGGTGGCTGCCCAGGCTACTCAAGAAAATTTGCCTTTACGTTTACGAACCACTGCCACCGCCCTCTTGGGTTATACCCACTTGAAGCAGGCGCAGCCAATTCTGCATAAACTATTGGATGCGCGGCAACCAACCGAATTGCAGTTAAGTGCCGTAACGGCCCTGGCTAAACTCGGTGATGCGCGCGGAGCCATTTTACTTACCCAAAAAACTACTTGGGCTGGCTATACGCCCCGGGTAAGGGCTGCCGTAATTGCTGCCCTGGTTTCTAAACCAACTTTTGTTCCGGTACTGTTTACGGCCATTGAGAAAGGTGTTATTGCCGCCGCCGAAATATCATCGGTAGAACGCGAGCGCCTCATGAAAGATAAAAATCCAACCGTAAACGCCCAGTCTAACAAATTATTTAAAGAGTTAGAAGGTGGCGGCCGTATGCAGATATACCAGGATTACCGGCAGATATTAAACAAACCGGCCGATGCTGCTGCTGGCAAAGCCATTTTCATGCGTACCTGTTCGGCTTGCCATACTTATGCCGGCGCAGGCGGTAAAGTAGGCCCTGACCTGACCAGCGTTAAAAATCAACCGGCCGATGCGCTTTTATTGCACACGTTGGTGCCCAATTACGAGGTTTATCCTACTTACCAGGCCATATCGGTACAAACCAACGACGGGCGGTCTCTTTCCGGCTGGATAATGGCCGAAACGGAAAACAGCCTTACTTTACGCACCGCCTTTGGTACCGAAGAATCGGTTCTGCGCACCAATATTACCACCATTAAAAACTCGGGCCGCTCTTTAATGCCCGATGGACTGGAACGCACCATGACGAAAGATGAACTGGCACAGTTAATTGCCTTTTTAAAATCAGGCGACTAAAGGCAAATAAATCAGGAATAAAAGATTAAATATTACCAGTTTTAATACAGTAAAAATTATAATTAAGTGGCTAACGTGGGTAAATTATTACATAAAAATGTGCGTAATAGGTCTCGTGGAAATCAGAGGAGCCATCTGGCATCAGCCGCTAAATCATTAGGGTACTTAGTACTTTGTTGGCTACTGGCGCTTGGCTGGGGTAATGGCGCTTTATACGCCCAAGCTGCCGGTAGAATTTTTAAGGCTGGGGCAGCCGTCAGTAATGTTACCCCACCCTTAGGTGCCGGTATTGTAGGTAATTTTGGCGATCCGCCGCCTGCCGAACGCATTCACGATCAATTGCACGCCCGTTGCCTGGTGCTCGACGATGGCGAAACGAAGCTGGTTTTTGTGGTGGTCGATAATGTGGGGATTAGCCGGGAAGTGTTTGATGCGGCCAAAAAGCTGATCCAGGAGAAAACCGGTATTCTGCCGGAACGGATGCTGATGTCGTCTACCCACACGCATTCGGCTACCAGTGCCAGCGGCATTGGTACCAAACGCCGGGGCTGGAATTATGATAAACCTTTAGACGAGTACCAGACGTTTGTGGCGCAACGCATTGCCGATGGTGTACGCACCGCTTTAAATAATCTGCAACCCGCCCGCATTGGCTGGGGAGTAGGCAAAGTGCCGCAACATTTATTTAACCGCCGGTGGCTGATGAAACCCGGCACCCCTAATATTAATCCTTTTGGCGGCCAGGATAAAGTACTCATGAACCCCGGTGGAAGTAATCCTAATTTACTGGAACCCGCCGGACCAACCGATTCCGAAGTTTCGTTTATTTCAATACAATCGGTGCAGGGAAAACCCATGGCTTTGCTCGCCAATTATTCTTTGCACTATGTGGGCGGCGTACCTAAAAACGATATTTCGGCGGATTATTTTGCTGTATTTGCCGATCGTATCCAGGAACTGTTAAAAGCCGACCGTCAGGATCCGCCCTTTGTTGCCATGATGACCAATGGTACTTCCGGCGATGTAAACAATGTAAATGTGCGGGGACCCGCCGAGAAACAGCCGCCCTATGCTAAAATGCAGATAGTAGCCGACGACGTGGCTCAGGAAGTAATGCGGGTTTACAAAACCATTCAGCACCGCGATTGGGTACGTTTGCAATCGGCACAAACCGAGTTAAGTTTAAAAGTACGCCAGCCCAGCCCCGAAATATTAGCTTACGCCAAAAGTGTATTGGCTAAACCTGAATCGGAAAAGCCGGTGCACCGAAACGAAAAAGATTATGCCCAACGGGTACTCCAAATAAAAGCCGAATGGCCCGAAAATATTAAAGTTATTCTGCAGGCTTACCGCATTGGCGAGGTAGGCATTGCCACCATTCCTTTTGAAGCGTTTACCCAAACGGGCCTGGATATTAAAGCGAAAAGCCCCTTTAAACCTACTTTTACCATTGAACTGGCCAATGGCAATTACGGGTATTTGCCTACGCCCGAACAGCACAAATTAGGTGGTTACGAAACCTGGCTGGGCACCAACCGCGTCGAAGTGGAAGCATCCCGTAAAATCACCAACGCATTACTAGACTTATTAGGTAAGCTAAAATAATTACGACAACCTAACAGGAGGTAATAATAACAAGAGGTAATAATTAGAATATTAAAAGGCGGAAAATCAGGAGTACTGAAACCTACTTCTATGAATTATAAAAAAAGTCAAAAATGGAAAAAACTACCCGTATTATATCAATATTTCGCTGCCAGTTAAAAGAGGGCATTCAATCCGGTTATTTTAACTCTCCGGAAACTTACTTTCGCCGGGTGGGCTGTTTTATATTACTTATATTTTGCTCTAACCAATTTTTGATGGCGCAAACCACCGTCACCGGAAAATTATTCCGGGCTGGGGCGGCTACCAGCAATATTACGCCTAAAATTGGTTCGTCTATCAATGGCAGTTTTAAAGATGCCAAAGCGATCAATATTCACGACGAAACGCATGCCCGGGGCATTGTGCTGGACGATGGGCAAACCCGCTTAGCCATGGTGGTAGCTGATCTGTGCATGGTTTCACGCGAAATTCTGGATGAAGCCAAACGGCGGGCGTACCAGGAAACCAATATTCCTATTGAAAATATAATGATGTCGGCTACTCACACGCATTCGGCGGGTACGGCCTGCAGTATTTTTCAGAGTGAAGCCGACCCGGCGTATGAAAAATTCCTGAGCGAGCGCATGGCCGATGCCGTGATTCGGGCAAATAATAATCTGGCGCCGGCCCAGATTGGGTGGGGAGTAGGCCGGGAGCCCACGCAGGTTTTTAACCGCCGCTGGAAAATGAAACCCGGCACCAAATTAACCAATCCGTTTGGCGGCGAAGACAAAGTACTCATGAATCCCGGTATTGCTAATCCTAATCTGGTAGAACCAGCCGGACCAACTGATCCGGAAATATCGGTTATCGCCTTAAAATCGCTTACCGGCAAACCCATTGCTTTACTCGCCAATTATTCTTTGCATTACGTGGGCGGTACGGGTAAAGGCGAAATTTCGGCAGATTATTACGGCATGTTTGCCGACCGTATGCAGGAAATGATGCGGGCCGATCGCCAGGAACCACCCTTTGTGGCTATTATGTCGAACGGTACCAGCGGCAATATTAACAATATAAATTTTGGCGGCGCACCGCGGCCGGCTGTGCCCGCTTATACCCAAATGCGTTTGGTGGCCAATACAGTAGCCGCCGAAACTTTTAAAACGCTGGAAAATATTACTTATCAGAATTGGGTATCGTTGGGAGCAGCGCATAAAGAAATTACCCTGGGCGTACGCAAGCCTAACAAAGAAGAGGTAAAACGGGCGAAAGAAATTATAGCCAAAGCTAAAGGGCCGGTAATGGATACCCGCGATGAAGTATATGCCCGCGAAACTGTTTTAATGAACGATTACCCTAAACAAGTGCCACTATTATTGCAAACCTTCCGGTTAGGCGATTTGGCAATTAATGCTATCCCTTGCGAAGTTTTTGTGGAGATTGGCTTGGAATTAAAAGAAAAAAGCCCTTTTAAAAACACCTTTACCATTTCGTTGGCGAATGGCTACAACGGTTATTTACCCACATCGGCACACCACGAATTGGGTGGCTACGAAACCTGGCGGGCCCGCTCCAGCTACCTCGAAGTAGATGCTTCAACTAAAATTACAACTACTTTATTTGAGTTGCTAAATAAACTGAAAGCCGACCAACCTGCTGCCCAAGCTGCTTCCGGTAAATAATATCAATAGTTTAATGCAAGCTTTTTAATAGATATTAAACCTTTTTGGTTACATCCTCTTTAAAAAATCATTCATCTAAAATAGATAATATGGCCCGTAAAATCAGTTCTATTGCACCCGATTGGTGGGATTACACAACCCTTGATAGTGCTCTTATAAAAGAAGTGGCCCAACTTACACCCGAAAACATGCTGCAACTTTCGCGGCCTGGGTTTAAAGTGGTATTTTATGATACTTTAGAAGAATTTTATTTGGCCGAAGCGCTGGAATATATTACCGCCTGGAAACAATCTACGCCGGATAACCCGGTAGGGATTTGTGGCCCCATTGGCCCTACGGAGCAATTGCCTTTGGTAGCCCGCCTGGTAAACGAATTAGGATTATCGTTAAAATCAGCTCATTTCTGGGGTATGGACGAATGGTATATAAACGGCAAAGAAGCCCCGGCAAATCACCCGCTTTCCTTTGAGAAAGCCGACCGGGAACTTTGTTTTAACCTAATAGATAAAAAACTGGTAATGCCCGACGAGAACCTGCATTTTCCAAAAGCCGATCTGGAAACTTTCCGGAAAAGTTGGGAAGGTGTGCGTTGCGCAGTAATGCAGGGTGGGCAGGGCGATATTAAACACTGGGCTTTTAACGACCCGCCTAAACGCGAAGGGCAGTATAAAGACAACCCGCCTACACCCGCAGAATACCGGCAACTAGGTACCCGCATAGTAGATTTGCACCCGATTACTATTGCCCAAAATGCCCGTACTTCCGGCGGTGGTAATATTACGCTGGTGCCTACCCAAGCCATAACCGTAGGACCAGTAGAAACCTGGAAAGCCGAAAAAGTTTCTATCTGGCACGCCGGTAAGCACGATAATCCGTTTGGGCAACGCCTGACTACTTTTATGATTTCCCAGAATATCCCGGATACGGCGGTACCCATGTCGTTGCTGGCCGATCACCCCAATGTGCAGTTTAATTTTTACCGGCCAGGAATTGGTTCTTGTGCGGTAGAGATGCATTAATCTGCATTTCAATTCTCAGAACAAAGCGGTTTATCTAAAAAAAGGTGCCAGGAAGAAAAAAAATATCACCAATTAAGCTACTGGCTTTAAAGAGTATAAGACAAATGTGTTGGTTTTATCCAAAGGGCATGCAACCAATATTTTAAATTGGGGGTCGTTTTAATGTATGTACTGCGTTGCACTTTGCGGCCAAAGCTGTAAAGTTTAATTAAGTAAGTACAAAATGAATGTATCACCAATAACCAACAATCAATGAAAAGCTTTTTTAAGAACAAATCATTAAAGCAAATCAGTCTTTTTTTACTTTCGGTTTTAGCGTTTTCTTTTACTTCTTGTAATAACGACGAAGGAGAAGCTCCGGAGCCAACCCCTACCTCTTACGTAACTTTTTACCATGGCTCGCCGGATGCGCCTGATTTAAATATTTACGTAAACAACCAGAGCATTAATTCGCAGGCGTTTAAATATAATTCTTACTCAGATTATTTAAGATTTTTAGTTGGTAACCAAAAAATAAAATTTACCCCGCATAATGCGGTAAATGCCTTTATTGATACCACCATAAATTTCAAAGAAAATAAAATTTACTCTTTGTACGTGGTAAACAAGTTGCAGGACATAGAATTATTAGTGATTCAAGACAGCGTAATGACCCTGGGTACGGGTATGGCCGGTTTAAGAATTGTGCACGTTTCGCCGGATGCTCCCGCTATAGATGTGGCAACCACCGGCACCGGTAGCAAATCGGTAGCCTCCAATCTTAAATTTAAAGAAAATACCTTATTTACAGATGTAACTACCGGCAAACAATCCCTGCAAATAAAAAAGACGGGCACCAGCGATGTGTTACTTTCTTTACCCGACCTGACGTTTGAAGCCGGAAAATCTTATACGGTGTTGGTGAGGGGTTTTGTAACGCCGCCCACCGGCAATACCAATATTTTAAGCGCCCAGTTTATTAGAAATTTCTAAGCTACATAAACTGTAGAGCTTGTAAAACATTATTTTGTTTAACCAGCACGTAAAACCCCAAAGTTAGCCAGGTTTGTAATTACCTCGCTGACTTTGGGGTTTTAAGTTTTAAGAATAATAGCCTATTTAAATGCATTGGCTTAAATTATTTAAAATAGAAGACCAATAATACGAATTAGCATAAAATACCTCCAAAAGGGAAATACAAATTATTCCCATCCCACCAGTCATTCCCGGCGGGAATCTTCTGCCTGGAAAGCATAACAGGTAAATTCAGCGTTCTGTTTATTACCGGTTTTACTATTGGGTATAGGATAAATATTTATTTTTTAATTAAGTAAATACCGGGGCTTCAATTGTTAAAGGGGCTATATTGTGCGGTATATTTATTCCTGAAGTAGATTCGCGCACGATTAACTTACCCGGTAATACCACTTCTTTGGGAGTAAAATGCTTTTTATTGATGTGTTTTAAAAGCAAATCGCAACTAATCCGGCCGATGTCTAAGGCTGGTTCGGCCACGGTGGTTAAAGCCGGCGAAATAATACTGGCCATAGGATCGTTTGTAAACCCAACTACTCCCATTTCTGTACCAATGGCAATGTTACATTGTTTCAGGGTCAGCATGGCACCAATGGCTTTGCGATCGTTTACCGCAAAAATGGCATCCGGCCTTTGCTCGGCTTTTAGCAACTGGTAAACCCCGGCTTCGCCCGATTCCTGCGAAAATCCACCGTGAATGATCCATTCTTCCCGCACAGGTAATTGATATTTTGCTAACGCATCTAAATAGCCTTGCAAGCGGTTTTGCGTAAACAATAAACCCGGTGCCCCAGCCAAATGGGCAATTTGCCGGTAGCCTTGATGAATCAGGTGTTCTACGGCTTCAAAGGCACCATTGTAATCGTCTTGTACTACTTTAGAAGTATTAATTTTACCCGCTACCCGATCGAAGAAAACAATGGGTGTGCCGCAATCTATTACTTCCTGAAAATGCTCGCAGGAATCGGATTGCGAGGATATACAAACCAATAAACCATCCAGGTTGCTGTTAGTTAAATTTTGTATCACCGCCCGTTCTGTTTCGGGGCAATCGTTGGTAACGTACAACACAATATTGTAGCCTTTGCTATAAGCCACTTCCTGAATTCCGGTAATAACGGTGGCAAAATAATAATTAGCAATGGCCGGCAAAATAATACCAATGTTGTGGGTTTTATTATTAACCAACCCGATTGCGTTTAAATTAGGCTTGTAATTTAGCTGGGCTGCCATTGCCAATATTTTTTCCCGCGTTTCCTGGCTCACATCATAAGTATCGCGCAAACCTCTGGATACCGTAGAAACCGATATTTTTAGTTCGCGGGCAATATCTTTAATGGTGGTAAAACGATGTTTCATAAAAATCAGGGCTAATAATATGTACCAATGTTTATTTGTAATGTAATGTATGTCAGAATTTTAACCTACATCAGTTAAACAGTTGCCTGTATACCTTCAAGTTTGGGCTGTAAATACACCGTGCATTTACTGAATATGAATAAACTTTATTTTAAGGCTGTTCAAATTATTTAAAACATTTAACTACTCAGTTTCAACCTACAAATCGGGTATTTAGCTTTCATGTAATTATTTAACCAAGATTAAGCCTTAATGCTGATTCTGCCAAAGGAATTTATTCAATATTTAAGATAATCCCAAAAAATAACTTATCCGGATAATCCATCTAAATATTGCTGAGGCCGGCCCAGGTAAATAGTAATGTTTTTCGCGGTGTTATCTATTACTATAACATTGATCAGCTCTATCTTATGGAAACTTTAAGAAATATTTCGATAACGTTCTCGCTCTTTTATTAGGCAGTTTAGAAATTTCAATCTCGATTTATTCTTATTTTAGCTAAACTAAAAAGAAGCAGCAGCACGGCTGCTGGTATTAATAAAAGTTTTCTACGCTAAACCTGAGCAATGCTTTGCCAGGATAACTGCGGGCCAATTGCTGTTAACCTTTTGGGCAAGCCCGGAAAAAGATAATGATGCTATATTTATTAGGGGCGGAAGCACCAACGGCAATAATAGCATTCTGGTTGTGGCAGATGGAGAACAGGTTTGAAACGCAAGGGTAGTTTAATGTACGCCGCTGGGAAATGGTCCCGCAGCTATCAAACATTCTTCTAATCTTAAAACTTATTTTATAATCGGGTTTATAAAAAATAATAAATATTTAGTTTAAGGCTAAGAAAGGGTCAGGTACAAACCTGGCTTTTTCTTTTATTAACTACCTATCACTGCATCCATCGTATTATTATGAGAAATAACCGCCGCGAATTTTTAAAACTGGCCGGGGTTACCGGTATGGGGTTAGCCGGAGTTAATATTTTACCCGGTCAGGCCGGTTTACATCCTGTTTCTACTAACCTGGTTAATAATTTCCCGGCACCTGAGCTGGCACCTTTAAACCGGTTTTCCCGAATGGTTCAGGAACATTTTGTAAACCAGGTGCAGGCAATAGAAAACACAGCTAACCAGCAAAGAGCTGCCCTAAAAACCAAAGCAGATGCAGAAGCTTATGTGCAGCAAGTAAGAGAAAAAATACAGCGCAGCTTTGGCCCCTGGCCCCCCAAAACTCCTTTAAAGGCCCGCGTTACGGGTATTTTAAAGCGCGACGGCTATAACATAGAAAAATTAATTTATGAAAGCCGACCAGGATTTCCGGTAACGGCCAACCTCTACGTACCTCAAAATCGAAAATTGCCTTTGCCGGCAGTTTTGGGTACTTGCGGCCACGGCGATGCCGGTAAAGCCATGGGCGTTTACCAATCTTTTGCGCAAGGTCTGGCCCGGCAAGGCTACGTTGTTTTAATTATTGATCCCATTGGTCAGGGAGAACGGGTGCAGTTTCTTTCACCGGATTTAAAGCCACGCCACGGAATTGGGGTGCCGGAACATAATTACGGCGGCAATCAAATGCTTTTAACCGGCGAATCTTTAGGTTCGTGGTTTACCTGGGACTGTATCCGGGGAGTTGATTATTTAATATCGCGGCGCGAAGTAGACCCGAAACATATTGGTGTAACGGGTAACTCGGGCGGCGGAACCCAGGCCACCTGGCTTTGCGGGGTAGAGCCCCGCCTAACCATGGCTGCCCCCAGTTGTTTTGTAGTAGGTTTTGGCCGTAACTTGGCCAACGAGCTTCCCGCTGATCTGGAGCAATGCCCACCAGGAGTACTTAGCCTGGGTTTAGATCATTCCGATTTTATTGCGGCAATGGCGCCCAAACCAGTAATATTGCTGGGGCAGGAGAAAGATTTTTTTGATGCCAGGGGTGCTGAAGAAATGTATAGCCGGCTAAAAAAGCTGTATAAATTATTAGGGGCCGAAGACAACATACAGCTTTTTTTAGGTCCGGAATACCACGGCTACTCCCAGCATAATCGGGAGGCCATGTACGGCTGGTTTAATAAAGTAACAAAACAATCTGATGCCCAAACAGAACCAGCCTTAACGTTAGAAAAAGAAGCAGATTTGTGGTGTACCCCGCGCGGACAAGTAGGCGCTACAAATCCTAAAAATATTTTCTCTTTTACCAAACAGCTTTCCCAATCTTTTAAAAAGAAAAGGCCCGCTCTATCGAATGATGACTTGAAGAAAGAAGTACAAGCAACCCTTAAAATTCCGGCACATACCGGCACGCCAGATTACCGCATTTTACGCCCGGTAGCCAATCGGCAATATCCGCGTAAATTTGCGGGTATTTACGCTGTACAAACCGAGCCCGGAATATTTGCTTTGGTATACCGGTTGCACGATGCCAGTTTGCTTTCGCGCCCGCCCGCCGGGGCTAAGCGGGCAATATTATACCTGTCGCATCACTCTGCCGACCAGGAGTTGCGGCAGGAACCTTTGTTAACCGAACTGATTAAAGAAGAACCCGATACCCCCATATTTGCTGCCGATGTGAGAGGTATTGGCGAATCCAAGCCGGTAACCTGCGGCGATGATTTTCTGGCTCCTTACGGCAATGATTACTTTTACGCGGCCCACAGCCTCATGCTTAATTACCCGTACGCAGGCCAAAAAACTTTCGATATACTCCGGGTTATCGACTGGCTTACCTCTTTTTGTCATACCGATATTCACCTGGTGGCAAAGGGTTGGGGTGCCATTCCGGCCACCTTTGCCGCTTTGCTATCCGATCCCATTACCCAAGTTACCCTTAAAAATGCCCTGACGAGTTATGCCGATATTGCCGAAAATGAAGAATATAATTGGCCTTTGTCGACGTTGGTGCCGGGCGTGCTTAAAACTTTTGATTTACCGGATTGCTACCGTGCCCTGGCCGCTAAAAAATTGCGCCAGCTAGAACCCTGGTCGGCCATGGCTGGCAAAACCAGCTAGTTGCAGTTAATTGTGAAGCACAGAAAGAAAGTATTATCCTGCCGCCCTCCAGCTTATCTTTTATTCTAAACTTAATAGTAAGCCTCATGATATGGTACAAAAGCGTAGAGCATTTCTTAAGCTGACGGGTGTAGCCGGCCTTACCCTGGCAAGCGGCAATATTTACAAAAGTTTTGCTGCTGCACAAGAAACTAAACCAGACAATGGAATGGGATCTACTAATTTAGCGACAACTCCGGAGCCTGCCTTCCGGATGAACGAGCAAATAAAAAACGATTATGACCTGGCTTTACACATTTTAAAACCCACCAAAAAACAATTAGAACGCGGCTTAAAATTACACCAGGAGTCGGTAGTGATAGATGGTTATGGATTTATGCCCCGCGCTGCCGTAGATGGTGATGCCCTGACCGCCGCTATAAATAAACAAGCCTCGCCTCTGGAAATACAGGATTTGCAAGAAGATATGTGGATGAGCCGCATTGTTACAAATGAGCGGGAACAAGCAGAGTTTAAAAATGCCTGGAAAGCGGCCGGGGTTACCTGTGTTATTCAGAATGCCGGCGAAGAAGGAAACGAAATTAAACGTTTGCTCAAGCGGCTGTCGCATTTTACCTACACCACCGATATGCTGCGGAATTTTGTGCGCAAAGCCGTAACCCCTGCTGATATTTTACTCGCCAAAATGCATAATAGCCACGCCTTGTATTTTACCGGAAACGGCGTGCCTTTGCCCCAGGAGTGGGTATCGGTAGAGGAGGAGTTACGCTACATTCAAATATTTTTTAAGCTAGGTATCCGGATGATGCACTTAACTTACAACCGCCGCAACCCCATTGGCGATGGCTGCGCCGAACCAGCAGATGCAGGGTTAAGCGATTTTGGCCGGGCCGTTATAAAAGAAATGAACCGGGTAGGGGTAATTGTAGATATTGCGCATTCGGGCTGGCGTACCAGCCTGGAAGCTGCCCAGGCTTCGGAAAAGCCCATGGTAGCCAGCCATACCACCGTGGCCGCCCTGCATAAACACATCCGGGCCAAACCCGATAATGTAATCCGGGCCATTGCCGATACCGGTGGTTATATTGGTATTTGCTGTATTCCGCGGTTTTTAGGCAGCACCGGCGATATTGCCGCCATGATGCAGCATATAGATTACGTGGTAAAGAAATTTG
This sequence comes from Adhaeribacter sp., assembly GCF_057359045.1. Lineage (NCBI taxonomy): Bacteria > Pseudomonadati > Bacteroidota > Cytophagia > Cytophagales > Hymenobacteraceae > Adhaeribacter > Adhaeribacter sp. The sequence goes on along the minus strand of NZ_JBMQUD010000087.1, from coordinate 57,935 downwards.
GCAGCGACCACGTGGCCATTGGCACCGATGTGGCTTATACGTCTCAGTTTACCGCCGAAGAAAACAAAAAAATTCCAGCCTACCGTAGGGGCCGAGACCGCTGGGAAGCGCTGTGGCCGCCAGATGATTTTAAAGAAACACCCGCTATGATACAAAGTCTGGCCTGGACCAATTGGCCGCTTTTTACAGTAGGCATGGTACAAATGGGCTATTCCGATGATGTTATCCGGAAAATACTGGGCGATAATGTGCTGCGGGTTACCCGGGCCGCCTTAAATTAAATATTTACTTTTAATATCCGGTTTAAGCTCTAATTGATTTACCAGGGAAAACTCCGCTAAGATTTATTTCTTTGTATTTGCCTCGTTCATTTAATGGGTACTTATTTATAACTGGTTTTAATTTGAATAGATTTTATAAATCTATTCACTCCCATATCAGTTTAAATTCCGGTTCATACCTAAAAATAAATATCTTTACGGCTCCTGCTACTGGGTAAACTAGAGCAAAAACGCCTGATTTATTCTTCTAAAGGAGTATATTGGGCTACCGTAGCATTTAGTATTTTATTAAAAGATAAATGAAAAACTGGAATTTTGGAATTATTGGCGCCGGCATGATTGCCGATATTCATGCCAAAGCAATTAAAAATTTAGAGAATGCCAATTTAGTAGGAATTTGCAGTTCCGACCCGGCCAAAGCCCAGGTACTCGCCGAAAAATATCATTGCCGGGCTTTTACCAATTATAGCGAAATGCTGCGTTCTCCTGATATTGATATAGTTACCATTGCTACACCTAGCGGCCGGCACATGGAACCTACTATTGAAGCAGCCCAAAACGGCAAGCATGTACTGTGCGAAAAGCCTTTAGAAATAACACTGGATCGTATTGATCAAATGACCGAGGCCCACGCCCAAGCCGGAACTTACCTGGGCGGTATTTTTAACTTTAGGTTTAATGAAGCAGTAGCTACTTTAAAGCAAGCCGTAGATAGTGGCCGCTTTGGCACTATTAGTTATGCCTCGGTGCACGTGCCCTGGTGGCGCACCGATGAATATTACCAAAACAGTTGGCGGGGTACCTGGAAACTAGACGGAGGCGGTGCGCTGATGAACCAATCTATTCACATGATAGATATGCTGCAGTACATGATGGGGCCATTCCATTCGCTGCAAGGGTATACCGCTACCCGTGGCCATGACATAGAAGTAGAAGATACCGCCACGGCTATTGTAAAATTTAAAAACGGTGCCTTAGGTGGTATTTACGGGACTACCGCCTCTTTCCCGGGGCAGTTCCGGCGGATAGAAATTACCGGCACCAACGGCACCGCTATACTGGAAGAAAACAGTTTTAAAGTTTGGCAGTTTGCCGACCAAACCGAAGAAGATGCTGCTATTTTAAAACGGTTTAGCGCCATTGAAGGTGGAGGTGGGGTTTCGGATCCGGCAGCTATTACCTATCAACCCCATCAAAAAAATATTGCGGCTTTCATTGAAGCAATTGAAACCAATCGGCCTTTTGAGATTAACGGGGCGGAAGCCCGCAAAGCAGTAGAAATAATTCGGGCCATTTACACCTCGGCCCAGAATGGAAAAGAATATTTCTTTAACTAATTATTAATTAAAGTATAAAATATAAGCTTTCAGCGCTTTATGTTCATGAAGTCAATTGCTGTAGATTAATAACGAAGAATTTATTCTATATAATTTAATAGTTACTGAAATTCCTGTTTGTCTATAAGCTCGGGAGCTTTATGCACAAACAGGAATTAATCTTTTAGCCGTTTACCCGATATAAGTCGTCTCGGTAACGTTCTCGCATTTTTATTCCCTGAATCGCTTGTATACAACTCCTAAATACAGCATCTTAAATTCCGTTCAGGTTACCAACAGAAATATTTCTGCTATTTTATAAATTATGTAAAGCAGAATATCTGACTGAGGTTTGATCTGATATTTAAATCTAAATGAAACCGTTTCAGAAATGAAAAATAATCGTAGAAGTTTTCTTAAACTTAGTAGCTTGGCCGGGTTAAGTGTAGCCGGAACCGGAATTTTGAAAAGTTTTGCCGCTGTAAATATGGGAAAGAATACTCCTCCAGAAATTAACATCCCGGATAATCAGGTAAATGCCGGCGAACAAAGTATAATCGGGCTGTATGGTGCCTGGGCAAATGCTTTAAATGCAAATAAAATACCGTCCTTATCGTTTCGGAATACGAAATATACAGATTTAGAAAAATGGAAAAAGGAGGCTAAAGCGCGGGTGAGTGAGCGCCTGGGCATTCCGGCCATTGGCGGTTTACCCAAAGTTACGGTTAAGAAACAATACACCTACGATGGTTTACACATTGAAGAAATTAGCTGGCAACTGCCTTATGGCCGGCCTACCGAAGCCATCTTATTAAAGCCGCAGAACGCCAAGGGTAAACTACCGGGCATATTGGCCTTTCATGACCACGGCGGAAATAAATATTTTGGCTGCCACAAAATTACCCGCACATCGGCAGCACAGCACCCGTTAATGAAAGATCACCAGGAACATTATTATAGCGGTTTTGCCTGGGCCAACGAAGTTGCAAAAAAGGGGTATGTGGTTTTGGTTTCGGATGCTTTTGCATTTGCCAGCCGGCGGGTTATGTTGCAGGATGTACCCACCCGGCAAAGGAATGGCTTAACCGATGCAGCCCCGGAAAACCATGCGGGTATTGCCGATTACAATAAATGGGCCGGAGAACACGAGCACGTAATGGCTAAATCGTTGTTTTGCGCCGGTACTACCTGGCCGGGCGTATTTTACGCCGAAGACCAGAAAGCCCTGGATATTTTATGTGCCCGCCCCGACGTAGATGCCAACCGGGTAGGTTGCGGCGGTCTTTCGGGCGGCGGGTTGCGCACGGTTATCATGGCGGGCCTCGACCCAAGAATAAAATGTGCGGTAGATGTAGGTTTTATGAGCACCTGGCAAGACTTTTTGCTGAATAAATCTTTTACCCACACCTGGATGACCTACATTCCTTTATTGCCGAATGAACTGGATTTTCCGGATATACTTAGTTTACGCGCGCCACTGCCAACTTTGGTATTAAACGATAGCGAAGATCAATTATACACCCTGCCGGAAATGCAACAGGCCGAAAAATTATTAGCCGAGGTATACAAAAAAGCGGGCGTTTCCGATCGTTTTAAATGCTCGTACCACCCCGGCTTGCATAAATTTGACCAAAAAATGCAAACCGAAGCTTTTGCCTGGTTCGATAAATGGCTGAAAGCTTAATATTTAAGATAATCTTTTTACTGTCTTAAATTAACAGGCTTAATCATGCTTTTAGCTGTAAGTGAAAAATCAATCTGCAGCTAGCACAATCTGGTTGCAGGGCCCCACAGGAAAGGAATAGCATATACATTTTTAATGACTCTTGTTCAGAAAAAGAAATCTAACCCGAAGCTTGTAAGAGGCAAACTATTCATTTTCGGCGGATTAGCATTGTTGCTATTGTGCACGATAATTTACCTGTGTTTAAAAACGTCCGCTATAAATAAAGTACATCACTCCGCCCAAGAAGAAAAAACTAACCTTTACACCAATGAGCTTGCTTTAAGTGTGGATCGGGGCCGGGTTTTGGCCACTCAACATTGCCAATCTTGTCATTTGTTGCCCAATCCTAATTTATTAGACAAAGAAAACTGGCCGGCTGCTCTGGCTATGATGGCGCCACGCTTAGGCATTTATTATTACCAGGGCAAAGGCTATCCCATCTTTACCGATGTTGACCAAAGTGTTTACCCGGCAGAGCCAGCCATGAGCAACGCCGATTGGCAGCACATTATTGATTATTATACGGTAAGTGCCCCGGCAGCTTTGCCTCTACAAAAAAGACCGAAAAAAATAAAAAGAACACTGCCTTTTTTTTCGGTTGAGTTGCCGCAACCTATGTTTTTCCGGCCAGGCAACACAGCTTCTTACGTAAAAATTGATACTTCTGTAAATCCCCACCGGTTGTTTGTAAACCGGTCCAGCAGCAACACGCTTTATCTTTTAAATAATAAATTACAGCTTTTAGATTCCCTCCAAACCAACGGCCCCTTGGTAAATATACATTTCGCCGGGAATACTTTAGTAGCCTGTAAAATAGGCACCGACCTCTTTGGAAATAATGCTAAACTGGGCCAGCCCATTCAGCTACAGATAAACCAACGCGGCAAACTACAAGCTGCTACAGATATATTATTCGACAGTCTGGCGCGGCCTCTGCAAATTACCAGCGTAGATATTAACGGCGATAACAGAAAAGATTACCTGGTGTGCGAATTCGGGAATATGTTTGGCTCTTTGCTTTGGATGGAAAATCAAGGCAATGGTAAATATATCCGGCACAATATCCGGGCTATACCCGGAGCAACCAAGGCTATAATAACGGATGTTAACCACGATGGTCGCCCAGATATTTGGGCGCAGTTTGCCCAGGGCGAAGAAACCATTTGTTTATTTATTAACCACGGAAACGGCCACTTTAGCCAGCAGCAGGTATTGCAATTCCCGCCCACTTACGGCTCTACTTCCTTCGAACTACAAGATTTTAACCACGATGGTTTCCCGGATATTCTGTATACCTGTGGCGACCGAGGTGATGGTATTGGTCAGTTAAAGCCTTATCAGGGAGTATATATTTTCCTGAATAACGGGCAGAATAAATTTACCCAAAAATATTTTTTCCCGGTAAATGGGTGTATGAAAGCCATGGCTTGCGATTTTGACCAGGATGGAGATTTAGATATTGCCTCGATTGGCTTTTTTACGGATAATCAACAACCAGAAGAAGGCTTTATTTATTTAGAGAATAATGGCCACTTAGATTTTGAACCTTTTGCCCTTCCAGCCAAACTAAATTTTACCAAGGCAACCACTTTAGATGTAGCTGATTTAAATGCCGATGGCAAACCTGATATTGTCTTGGGCCACGGATTTATGGGCAATAAGGCCATGAATGTTCCTAATAATATCAAAAAATCCAGATGTCCGGATTTAAAAATCAAAATGTCCATTTTTTAACAAAAATCAAAAAAATCTCAGTTTTTTAGCTGAGATTTTCCATTTAAATGCTTTGATGTGAAGCTATTTTTTTGTATTTTTAATTGTTATCTATGCCCTTTTAATACGGTTTTAAATACCTTTTAAGTAGTTAGCGGCTACAAAAACGAGCACCGAAAACAACAAACAAATTAGCTTAAAGCTGGCCGCTATTCGTTCGGGCTGTTTATTATGCTTTGCTCCAAAGTTCCTGATAATTACATCTAAATCGCTGGTTTGCCCAACATAATTTAAAGGTAAGCCGCGATATTTATTAAGCCGCCTATCAAATAATACCCAAAAAGCTGCACTGGCCAATAACCAATAAGACACCAGAACATATACATTCTGAAAGGCGAGTAAGCCTAAGCACCCAAATATCAGAATGCGGATATAAACATTAACCTGGTGAAATGTTTTCTTTAAGCTATCCCATACGCCGTTTGCCTCTATTTGGAAATAATCTTTCCGAGCGGCTAACAAAGGATAAAGTATTACTGGCAACAAAGAAAAGCATAATTGGAATAATTTAAACAGCATTGCGGTTATTCCAGAAAATAGCGAAACCAGCAACCAGCACGCCTAAAATAAATATAACAATAGAGGACATTTCGAATTGACCATCATTACCGCCGTTTTCTACTAAGGCCACAATAAGCCAGCTTAGCATTAACCACCAGATAGATTTTGGAACGCCTGCCAGCGCTCCTTTTAATAATTTGTTTAGCATAATTTTTTTAATTAAGGTTGAAAGTTTTAGAGTAAAGATTAAATTTAAATATGGAAGAAAACCCTAATCCTAAAGTAATTGCTTGGGCGCTGATTGGCTGGGCTATATTAGTTTGCTTGTTGGTATAGTATCTTATTCGACAATTGCGACCCACTCAACAACTACAGTAAAGTGCGGCATAACATTAGCATCGGTGGTACCGAAAGCGCCTATCCATTGCCCCGTGTTACCCGGAATAGTACCAAGTACACTTACCAACATTTTCTCGAAATACCCCTGCATATTAGGGTGGGTATCGGGGGTATAGCGGGTGTAACCCGCATTCTTGAGGCTTATATCGGCAAAGGTAGTTTTGGTACCGTTGGTGTCTTTTTCCAATACCAGTCTAGCGTTGGCGCTGGTGCCTTTGTAAGGGCGGCGAACCATTACGGTAATGGACTGCACCATGCCGTTAATAATGCCGGAGCTGCTACCATCCTGGTAAAACCAGCGCAAATCTTTAAGGGTAATAACCGTGCGGTTTAGGCCATTAGACTTTTTATCTACAGCGTTAAATTGTAAATCTGTTAAGGGGTTGAAAACCGGCAATCCGGAGGTGCTCGTATTACCACCCAAATCAATTACCTGCTGAGCTACATAATAATAGTATATCTCGCCTACAGCCGGGGTAGACCAGGTGCCCTGTATCTGCCACCACTTTACATTACTTCCATCGGTGTAGCCGATAATGTCCGTTATCACGCCGGCGTTACTACCATCGCGCTTAAATAACCGGGTACCCTTACCAATAGATTTAAATAAACGGAGCGTGGCACTGTTTTCGTCGTTGGTGTTATCGGCAATAAGTATAGAGCCACCTGGCCCTACAGCGCCCACGGTTAAGCTAGGTCCACCTCCAAAATTTACGTGGCCAATAGGGCGTATATTGGCCGGTGCGGTATTGGTGAACTGGGTGTCTTTAATCGTTACCAAATCCACTTTACAACCTTCTACCTGACCATAAAGGTTATGATCGCCGGTGCCATTAATAAAATGGCAGCCATCTACTTCTAAAATCTTAGGGCTAACATTAACATAAGAGCCAACTTTTAAACGACGAAGCGTAAGTTTATGAAAACCGGTAGCCCCTCCCATACCATCGATAATTACTGAATCTTCGAGGGTTAGGTGGTTGCTCATTTTATCGGGTTCACTGTCTTTAAAAGTAGACCGTCGAATGTCTACTATATTGCTCATGGTAACCTGGAGTGTAATTTTAGGCGCGTAAATATCTTCCAGTAAGCCATATACCGTGGGGCGTAAAGAGAATATGGTATTTGCATAACCCTGGGACTGGGTACCATCCGGGCGCGGGAGCATGGTAAACCCTGCCATTCTTATGGTTTTTAGTGCTGGTATGGTCCGGTTGCTGATGTTGTAGAGCCTAGGTTTACCACATGGTGTTTTCCCGGAGCTGCCAGGTGTATCGCGCCAGGCATCGTTTAAACTAAACTCAATCGGGGCTGTAAGTGTAACAACTTTGGTAGCTGAATCTACTTTATCGATTGTAGCAAACGAGTGGTACCGGGGTGTAGTCGGGAAGCCATAGAACAATTGGTCGAATCCTTCCAAGAATAAATAATCACCCGCTTTTACATTTATAGCTTCAGCGATATTTTTAAACTCAATTGTTTTACTGCCGGCTGCCACTGTTTTAATAAGGTAATCAGGAATCTGGCTGTACTGTACTTCCGAATCAATAAAACCAGGATGATACAGCGGTTCGCCAGAAAGGTTTTGCAGCGAGGTACCATAACCAATCAATTCTATGTGCTCTACTCCAACTATTAAATTATTCCAGGAAGTCTGTACTATGCCTTTCGGCCAATCGGTTAAAACAAATTTGCCTTTGTTGTACCCGAACATCCGGGCATTAAGAAGTTTAAAAGCCTCGGCATTGTCTATTCCTTCGCCTGCCTTTACGCCATATTCCTGTACATTTAAATAGGTAGTTTGCTCTTGCTGCTGGTCAAACCCAGGTAGTTTCTTCCAGCACAAAAAATTATCGGTAGGGCTTCCTAATGTAGCCGGCAGGGCTTTAAAATAATAGCCGGCATTATTGCTGTTGAAACTTAACCCAGGTATTTGCTCAGCACTTAATAGCGGTGAAGTAGGGTCTACAGCATATACAGTAGGGCTGTCAGCCGTAGCCACATAAAACCGGGCCTTTGCCGTATTAACATCGGCAATTTGGGTAAGAATATATTTTTTACCATCGGTCGCGTTATACAGATAGGTTGGTATGGTTCCGGATGACGGGTTACGGGCATAGGCTGGCCGCTTAATGTTGCGGTAAGAAGAAGGAAACTCCGAAGGCCCGTTATTTATTTGATAATTGCGGTTTTCAATACGTTCTGCATTAGGTATGGCCTCCAACTGAGCATAAGAAGTATAACCCAGGGTGTTCGCTGCGTTGGTGCTAACAGCTAGACCTTCGGTATTAAGTTTAAGAATTACATCCGGTGCAAACATGTCTTCGGTAATACTGCCAGGCTGCGGGGTACTGCTTTGCTGGGCTGCTTGCTGGGCAGCGGTGTTGGCAGCAGTGGCCTGCTCGGCGGCAGTGGCAGCACTGGCGGCACTGTTACTGGCAGAGGTTTGCGCATTTTGGGCAGCAGTATTGGCGGCTGTTACTTGGTTAGCTGCGGTGGTTGCTGCGGTTTGGGCCTCCTGTGCGGCAGTATTAGCAGCGGTGGCAGCATTGGCAGAGGTAGTAGCAGCAGTTTGGGCGGTTTGAGCGCTAGTAGCAGCTTGCTGAGCCGAGGTAGCAGCATTGGCGGCATTAGTAGCCACCTGCTGAATAACAGGGTCATTAGGGTTTTCGGAGTTGTTTTCGATTTCAAAAACGACCTCTTGTTTTAGGTGTTTTTTGCCAACACGTGCTAGCGTAGGAAGAGGTGCAAGGTTACTCATTATTAAGAAAAAACTGTATGCTTAACTATATAAAACAAGCCCAGGTTGGGCTTATTTCTATTTCAATAAGGGGTTTAAGACAGTAAAAATTTCGCTAGCTATATTGCTCATTCCCACATCACCAGGATGAATGCCAATGCCAGGGTTGGACCAAAGAGGATCAGGATTATCGTTTTTGGCTAGATTAATCGGTTCAGTGAATTTAGATAAGTTTGCCAACTTAGCCCCGGTATTTTCTGCTACCTGCTTTATAGCTAAATTTTTTTTTGAATCTGGGAAAAAAGGCAAACAAATAATTTTAGAACCTTTAAATTGATTAATTAAATCGGTATACTTATTTATAAATACATCTGGGTCGCTCAACGACACATTCTCACCTAATTGGAATATAGCCACATCAGCTTCAAAAGTAGTTAAAGCCGAATCAAGCTTTGGTTGCATTTCATAATTGCGCTCCCATTCAGATAAATTAGTTATTCTTAATTTAACCTTCCGCTTCAATTTGCTTTCTATTTTTACAAATAGAAGATGTGCAAAATCTTTACTCATAGAACTAGCCGCCATACCGCTTAGTTTGTTCCATCCTATCCCTGGTGCTATCGAGTGCAATGTAAGGCTATTCCCTACAATTAAAACCTTGTATTCTTTACCTGTAAGATTATTAGTTGTATCAATGAACGAGACAATTTTAGCACGATTCATAGCGGCTAAATTCCCTTTAGGGTCTGCGGTTTCGTTGGTCTTTTGGTTGCAAGAAAAAAGCACCAGTAATAAGATTAATCTAAGTATTTTCATAAGGTAAATATAAAAAGCCTATACAAAATTAAAGCCCATTGGATTAACTAATTTGCCCGTTTCATCGCCCTTAATATCACAAAGTGCAAATAACTCTTCTCCTTCTTCTTGAATAAAATCAAAATTATCAAATATTCTTGTCCAAGTGTTAAGGTCATTGCTAACCTCTAAAGCGGGAACTCTATTATCTAAAACCAAACTATAGTAGTTATAATGAGTTTCGGTAACTGTTCCATAACCTTGGTTATCATACCAAATTAGAGTACCTACTCCATTTAAATAAAATCCAGCGCCAACAGCAGCGGTATAACCGGAATTTAAAGCAGAATTACTTAGCATTAATACAACCTCGCGGGAGGTGCCATTACAATAGATTCGGCCATTGCTGCCAGCTAGCTTTTTACTGGTTACTCCTTTCGCAACGTTAAAATTAGGGCCAGCGTTATTTTGAATTATCCAAGTGTTGGGCGGGTTTTGTTGAAGGTTCAGCGTTGTTGTAAAAATAAGGGGCGCGGTTTCACCACTGCCCGCTGGTGGCTCGGTTTGAACGGGTACATTGTACGCGGTTAATCCTTTTTGCTGAACAAATTGCATTACTGCAAAATCAGCCCCAACCATATCATAGATACCGTATTTTTCACCAGACAAAACAGGTCCAGTATGAATTAATGCCCAGTTAACCATGTCGGAAGATTCGCCAATTGTTGAAACACCGTTAGAATCTATCCAAGCACGATAATAATTCCCTAGAACCGCATTTTTCAAAACAGAAGCGTACGGTTCTACTGGTTGTACTTGTGTTAGTCGGCCGAAACCATCGATAAAAAAGCCAAATGGCCACAAGTTGCTACCCGGCAATTTTATTCCGTTTTGATAAGCATCTACTGTTTTAAAGCCAACGAACCCTGCATAGGTCGGTTTAGCGTAATGCTGTGCTAAACCGCCAGCGGCGCCAGCCACTAATTTAAATCCTAACATGGCGCCATTCCCATTTACATCATTCCGAATATCCGTACGCCAGAAATTATTTCGGTTTACCAAATCCCATTTGGGAAGCATGGGTACAATGGTCCAGGTTGGCATTAAGTTGCCTATCCAATTGTTAATTTGAAGATTTGCCAGGTTAGCAGCGGGCGTTCCGGAATAATCCTTAATCTTATTATTTAATATAGTTAAAATTATTGGGTAATCGGAAACAGGGAATGGATTGGAAAAACTAAGCGTGATTTCTTTACCACTTACCGTTACGCCTGTATATGTGTTAGCAGGATTTAAAACAATATCTGATGCTGATATTTGTGGTAAGCGCATAAATTTGTCAAAAGAAAGCACTATTTGATTCGCGCTACTATACTCATTTTCAGCACGGGTAAAAGCTGTTTGTAAAAGTGGAGCCGCTCCGTTTGTGTTGTATTGCAGAATACCAATATTAAGCATAGATGCTTGTTCATAATGCACCCCATCATAGAACGATGGATTGGCTACCTCTAACAATCCAATGTTTGTGTTTTCAGTAACTATTTCATGCTGCAATGCAAGAATAGGAGCGTATTGCACAGGCTGTTTAGCCATCAAATATCGTTCTGTGCCCTCTTGAATCATGCCATCAGCTTCGGCCATGCTAAATAATTGAAGAAGCTCTGCCTTATAGACATTTTGTGTTCCAGCGGCATGGTTGCCCTCGCCCAAATCACAAAAGGCTTTTTTGGTTATCACCTCTGAAAAGCCCATTGCTAAAATTTCAGCCTTCATATTATCCCAATCCTCTTTCAGTTTTGGGTAATAGATATTTATCCAATCCGTAGTTGTGGTTGAATTGGTGTTTGCTGTTTCACCTGGCGCTAACCCAATCCAGGGTTTCAAAATAAAAAGAGTTTTTCCGTTATTCGTGGGGTCTGCTAGGTAGCTTTCAGCATAGGAATAATCGCTGCCTATACTCGGGGCCGCTGGCCCAGGTACTATATAAGAACCATTCCACAAGCGGTCGTTTATGCTGTTCGCGGTTACCCCCTGTTCGTATATTTCTACTTTCCCGGTCAAGCGATTATAGGTCTTAACTTGTGGGTTAAGGGTATTATATGCAGATTGGAAATTGTTTAAAACTGTAGGAGAATTACGCGGACTTAATCCGGACCCATTGCTTTGGGGGAAAGCCCATAAAACAACCTCTGCAATACCCAAATCCGGCAAAGGTTGAGTAACTGTAACGGTTACAATATTGGAGGTTGTAACAGCATTGTTGTTATCGTAGGCTTTTGCGGTAAAAGAACGGTTGCCAGCTATTGGATTTGCAATGGAATGCGTCCAGGGTGCGCTATTTTTGGTAGACAACAAGGTTGGCCCTTCATAAATTTCTACCTTACTTATTGTTCCATCCGCATCGGCAGCAGTAGCAGTTAAAATTAAGGCTTCGTTTGTGTTAAGCAGGGAATCATTTGGGCTTAAACTTACAGTTGGGAATTGGTTAGCATTTCCCATCAGTTGAGCTAACGCATTAATAAAATCAGGTACGCCAACCATGAAGATTTTGCCATCTGGATAATTTTCATTTTGTCTACCAATGGTAATGTAGTCTGTAATTAACAGGTCGTTAACTAGCGGGGCATTAAAAAGTCTCATTTAATTATATGGTGAAAGTTTTTTCTAAAAGCCATTTTAAACCAGCTTCGGCATCGGTAAACTCCGGATTTCCAGCACCCATCCAATTAGCTGGTATAAAAATAGAGCCCCCTCCAGGAGCCTGAACATTCAGGTTGCGGTAGTAAACTATTTCGCCGGAATCTTCTAAATCCCAATCGGTAATATGGAAGGTTATTTTATTTGTCGGGTAAGGGCCTACGGTATAATCAATACCAGACCGGAGCGGTAACGTAAAATTTACCACCGGTATACTTACTGCTAGGTGCGGCAAAGTCAGTACTCCGGCTACAAGGTCTGCCGGTGTAAAACTTATTTTTTCTTCCTGGGTAGGCGTGGTGCCGGAGCTGCCACCATTGCCTGAGCCTCCCACCGGCTCGTAATAAACATGATCCGTATCGGTAGCCGGAGCCAAATAAGGGGCAATGCCAGGCAAGGGTACCGCCGTGCGCAAATACAATACATGGCTTTTTAATTGGGCATTGTATACTTTAATAAAAGCGGGTAAACCCGGCTGAAAGTTGGTTTCGGCATCCCAGTTGATGTATGGCTGACCTAAGGCAACAAAAAGCTGGTCTACATATTCTTTGCTAACTTTCTGGCTTAAAACAGTAGATAAATTTTTAATGGCCGCAATAGGCAGCTCATCATCTGTTTTATGCCAGAAGCTTTCAAAAAACTCGTAAAACTGTTGCTGGGTGGGCTTATCGCCGGTCTGAAACCATTGCCTAAGCTGACTGCGGGATGCCATTATTCGCCGATATACTCAATAAAAATTACCACCCGGTAAGGGTTTAAAACATCTAATGCCTGGCCACCGCCCGCATTCTTAATTTGTATGTTGGCATCGCCTTCAGAAGCATTACCACCACTGGCCATAAAGCCATTACCAGTTTCGTTGTACTGAGTAACTTTTACATTAAGCACAGTCGGTAAATTCGATTGGTTAATCACTTTTTCCTTAGCCCCACCATTATAACCCACTTCGTTAAATTTAAAATCTACAGGATCGTAACCCATCGGCAACCGGCCGCGCCAGTCTACTACCTCCTGCCAACCAGGCGGGATAAGGTTAGCCGGCTTTTTCCAGAGCACCATGCCGCCCCGGTGCTGGGTATTGGTTTGGGTGTCGGTAACGGGCATAAATGGCGCGGAAATCCGCTCCAGTCGCTCTAGTCGGGCCAGTACGCCCTCGGCGGTATTGCGCTTAAAAGCAGTCCAAAGCAAATCGGTTACCCCATCATCGCCAAAAGTGGCCACTTTGCTGCGGAGGCTCGGCAGGGTCTGCCCATCTTCGTAAGTAATGGCCTCGAAGGTTTCCAGTATTATTACTTTTTCTTGGAGGGCACCACCCACAAATGGCAATATTTCGCCGGCAATAACTACCAGGCCGTTGCCAATATTTTGGCCGGATTGCTCACAACCCCGCAAAATATAGTTAGTACCACCCAGCGCGGCGGTGCCGGCGCTTAGGAAAATAGCGTTTTGCATAAATGCTAAAATATCCTGGTCGAGCGGGAAGCCATTGGGCTGGGTAAAATCAATGCTATTCATATTCTATAAATTCGGTAACGCTTGCCAGCAAGCTTATAAAAATCAATTAAGGCCCGCATTTCGTAAGTTTCGGAAGGCGAGATAAAAACCCCAGTGGGCACCCATACTAGGAAATCCACGCCGGTATCGGCATAGTCGCTCCGGTTGCGTAAAAACAGTTTTAGGTATTTGGGTTTATCTTCCTGCCGGGTGTAGATGTACAACCGGTTATAAGAAAAGCCATCGGCTATATAAATGCGGCGCTCTACCTGGTCGAAGCGGTCGTTTAATACTTTTTGAAGGCTAAACACCTGCCCGCTGTGGTTTACCCGATATAAATTGGCTTTACGCTGCTTTAAAAAACATTCATGCAACCAGATAACCGGCTTACACAGCGCCAGCAGCCAGGCATAATGCCGGGGCTTGCGCCAAAAGTCGGGCAAAAGCCACAAGATTAATTTTTCAAAATCGATGTTATACATACTCCCGGTAAGTAATTTTTAAATTGGCATCGGTAACCTCCAGGTAGCCGGCATCCGGAATGTATTTTTCATCTATTTGCGAAAAAGGAAATAAACCGTATTTGGCTTGGGCGGTTTTAATATTCGGGTAAACCACACCGTCTACAGCCTGGATAGCATCTACTAACCGGGTATTGGCGTACTCGCCGTTAAAAGGCAAGCTTTTTAAATAGTTTTTAATAGCCGTTTTAACCGGGCTTAAATCGGCCCCATCTATGCGGGCACCGTCTGCCGAAAGCACCAGCGGGTTATACCAAACATCAATTACCAGGTACAAAGAATCGGGCGGCAAACTATCGGTAACAACCCGCACCCCGGCATCTTTTAGTTGGGCAATATAATCCCGAAAGGCTGCTACCTGCGTGGGCTCCAGCGGGGCCGGCTCCCCATCTGCTTCGGTAGCCACTTTAATTCTTACTTTGCCCTCTATCTCGGTTACCGCCGAATACTTTACAATTTTGCGGGCTTCTATTTGTTCTTCGGTTAGGCCAGTATTATCGTAGCGGTCAGTTTCGGGTACCAGGTTCTGGCCAAACTGAAACGCTAAAGCTTTTTGGCGGTACCAGCGCGGACTATGGGGTTTTAGCAAAGCCAGCGCATCATCAATTTCTTTTTTGTGCAAATCAAACAGGTTTTCCAGGGTCCAGATTACCACGGCGGTAATGTAGGCCCACGTATTATAAATAGCCACCTTACTGGTACTGCTTAAGCTATCCAGTTCCGGCTTGCTGTTTTTAGCGGTAATAATCTGCTGATATATTTCGTCTATTGTTCTTGCCATTTTATTGCACTACAAAATCTTCTTCCAAAATCCAGTAATCGATACCCTCCAACTTTGGCGGCGGGAATTTTGGCCCTGGCTTGGTTTTGGCGCTGGCCGGTTTCCAGCCGTTGTCCTGGTAAGCTTTCCGGATAATCCTATCGGTTGCCAGGCTGGGGTATTTCAGTTGGTTGCCTTCGGTCAGGTCGTAGGTAACCGGCAAATTATTTAACAGGGCTAAGTCAAATAGGCCCATTAAGCTGCCGGTTTCCTGAATAGCCAAATCTAAAAGCGTTTGGCCGTTCATTACCGTTACTTGGCGGCTCACCCGCACCGGAATTACCACGGCGCTGCTTTCTTTGTAATTGGTCTGGCCGGTAATTAAAATTATTTCGCCGGGGTTTAGCTCAGCGGTAATAACCAGGTTATTTAGGTTAGCCAGGTTAAATAAATCTTCCAGGCTGCCGGCACTGGCCAGGGCCACATCTAATAAGTTTTGCCCCCGTTGTATTTTAATTTCCGGCATAAGCAGCATCAACTTTTAACTTTCCATTTACAAAGCCCAACTGGTTAACCTGCATACCATCGCGGCTAAACTGAAGCCGGATTTCCCGGAGTAAGTCGCCGGTATTTTCATCTTTTAAATAAGTAGCTATGCCCACGCCTACTAAGGGGTATTGTTTAAAACTGCCCTTTTCGGCTAGTAATAAACTTTGCTGGTGCTGGCCGGTGCTTTCATCCACTACAAAATCACCATCCTTAATCTCCAGGTCTAAATCGGCGGTTAGTTTTATATCTCTCATTGGATAGTATGCGTTAGGGTACCCGTCACTGGCACATTACCCGCCACCAAACCGGTAGTGTAAGCAACTTTGGCCGTTTTAATATATTTCTCCAGCGCCGTGGCCATTTTATCGCAGAATCTTTCCAGCGCTTCTTCTTCGGTATCATCCGGGTTACGAGCAGCTTTAAAAGCTTCTTTTAAATCGTTTTTAAAGGCGGTGGTAGCTAAGGCCATTATTTAAAAAGGGTTTCCAGTCTGTTTTTTATGGCCACAAAGCCGGGCGCATTCATGGGCGCGTAAATCTTTAAAATTTCGTCAATCAGGGTGCTTAAAATGCCTTTTAGGCTCTCGTTACCCTTGCTAATGTTTATGCCGGCTGTATCTGCCTCAATGGTAGTTTGGCCGGTGGTAATTTTATAATTCTCTATTTCGTCGCAGGCCAGCACCAGGTAATCATCATCATCAAGCCGGGCTAAAACAACTTTGCTGCCTACTTTGGGTAATAAATCGATGCTTTGGTTACCACTAACCACGGCCCGCAACCGGCATTCAAAAAGAATTACCTCAGGCTCCAGCTCCACATCGGCCAGGTAATCGGCGGCGTTTACTTCTACTACTGTTCCTTCCAGCAAAGATGCCGGCCCCACTTTAGCGGCCAGTGCCAGGAGAGCCGCCCGCGCTTTGCTTAATTTATCCATCTAAACGCCGGGTTAATTCTACCAAGCGCCGGGCACCCCGTACGCCAAATTTCACTTCGGTACTAGCCACAAAATAAGAGCCGCTCCGCTCTGGGTACCGGGTATCTTCTATCATGGCTTTATAGCTGGGTTCGCAGTACGGTTCCAGAAAAGCGGTTATCTTACCTTCAAAGCCCGTAAACTTTTTTTCTTGCAATACCTTATCGGCTATTTTTTTCAGCTTATCGGTTTCTTGCCAGTTTGGCACTTCGCGTTTAATTACTTCGCCGTTTTTATCGCCACTTTCAAATAAAATTTGCTCGCCTTTTTTAAGCTTTTTCACAATCCGGACCCGCACCAGGTTATCATCGGCGAGCCGGTATCTTAAATTATCATCTTTAATTACATTCCAGCCTAAGCGGTACTTAACCGATGGTTTGGGTAAGCCTTCTTCTAAGCCAGCGTATAATTCCGGACCGTTGAAATAAACCGTTAAAAGCAGCTTTTCCTTTAACCACTCCAGCACTTGCAAACCATTCTGGTTATTAATGGTTAGGTTGGTTAAGTTCACATCTGGTATAAAGTTGCTAAGCTTTATATCGGTGCCGTTGGTAACTTTTTCGAGCACCTGGCGCAGCTTTACTTTTTTCCAGCTAGCCACTACATTTTTTTTCCGGAGCAGCCAGGCGTAGCCCTCCAAGTCGATGGTTACGGGCGTACCAAAATTTACCCGCCGTACAAAACCGACAAATTCGGTATTCAGATTTTTGTTATAGCCTAATATTACCGTTACCGGGTCGCCTTCCCGAAACAACATACCCGTTTCCACACTGCTTTGCGGCACGGTACTATCATCGTTTAATATCCGGCTCAGCGAAGGCATTTTAAGGGTAGCGGTATCCATTATGGTTTGCACATTTTTGCGGATTACTACCTCATTTAGCCCACCCCGAAAAGAATATTTACCAATGGTCGTATAGCTCCGGAGCCGAAACATTAATCTACTGTAAGGGTTAAAATGCTATCCGATACCAGGGACATGGTAAAATCGCGCACGCCAATTACTTTGCCCTGCTCCGGAATATTTAAATCTTTAATTACTACAAAGTCATTATCTTCCAGGAATAAATCAGTCAGGGCGCACTTTAGCCGCACCGGTTCATTGTGTAAAAACAATTGCTTTAGCCGGAATAGCTGCACATCTGGGAATTGGTTAAACTCATCTATCAAAAAACCTTTAATGGTAATTTGCCAGTCATCTACGCTAATAAGCTCTTTAACTGAGCCCCGGCGCTCAACCATAGGGGTTTCTACTAAGGTCTTTTTACCCCGGATACCAATTACACTAAACGGAAAATCATAATCTACTCCGGCTGCTTGGATGGTAACCGGCAGAAAAACTTCCCGGCCAATTAAATCGGCCATGCCGTAAATAGCCGTGCCGTTGAAAGTGGATCGTTTCTGGGTATTAGCTTGTATCTGGTGGGGATTTTCCGGGGCGCTATCACTCGGAAAGCCCGGCACTTCCATGGGTTTGTAACCATAGACCTGCTGAAAAATATCCTTTAAATCGTAGATAACTGCCTCTTTCATTTAATTAGTTGGATGCCATGGATTGCCCGGAATTGGTAATTCTTAAAAACATTTCCGTGATTTTTTCTTCTATTTCATCAACGCCAGCCTCCAGGTTAGTGGTTTGGATAGTAATATTATCCAGGAACTTGCCCAGGTTAATGGTTAGGTTGCGTACACCGCCCCCAGTAATACCTTTGTTCGTATCTTCCATCGAGGCCGGTACACCACCCAGGCCATTGGCCCCAGCTCCAGCGCTTGCACCAGCAATTTTATCCGCTGACTTGCCCGTTTTTTTATTCCACATTACCCGGTCCCAGGCGTAACTAGAATTTTGGGAAGCTTCGGCCATTTCGGCCATATTTTGTTTGCGTTGTTTTTCGCGGTTTATTTCTAGGGCAGTAATTTGTACCGTTGCCGTTTTAGAACCGCCAGCAAGAAACTGCTTAAACTGCTTAACCCGCAGAATGCCCATTTCTACCCAGTAACTTATTTCCTGGAAGGCATCTAAAAAGGCGGTTTTAATGTTTACTGCAAATGATTTTACCGTTTGCCAGGAGGCATCTAAAACCACCAGCCAGCCGCCATATTTTTGTACGACGTGGTGCAACCAGGTAGCCAACAAAACCAAGCCGGCAATTAAGAGCCCCCAGGGGTTGGCAGCGGCAGCAATGTTAAAGAGCCATTGCGTTATCGTTAGGCCAGATGTAGCAAAAGCCGCCAGTTTAACACTCAGGGCATAAGCTCCCCAGGCGGCAGCCATACCGTAAACCCAGTGGGTATTATCAACCAGGAATTGGCCCCAACCTACCAGCTCCGAAATAACCGGCAGCAGTTTGGTACCTAAAGAGGCGGCTAAACCTTCTACCGAACCTTTAAGCGCCTGCCATTGGCCAAACGCCGTTTTATTTAATTTTTCGGTCATTTGGTAAAAGCGGCCACCCGCACCGGTAGCGCGGGCAAAAGCGCCGGCTACTGCTTGGAAAGAAATTTTACCGTCCGAAACTTCATCCTTTAATGTGGCTAATGATTTACCGGTTTTGGCGGCTATTTCCTGGAGCGGATTAAAACCGGCATTTACAAACTGGAGTAAATCTTGCCCGGTCAGTTTTCCGCCTGCTCTTACCTGGCTAAAAGCCAGCGTAAGCATTTTCAGCCGGTTTACATCGCCCATGGCCACATCGCCCAGCATTTTAAGGTTGGGCATTACATCCTTAGCGCCAATGCCAAAAGCCATCATGGTTTGGGCATCCTGGAAAACTTCGTTCCCATATATGCTTTTCTCGGCAAAGTTTATCAGGTTTTTGGAGAGGGCACCGCCCTGCTCTTTACCTGCCATTACCTCGAAGCGCATGTTGGTAGCTTCGCGCTGCATGCCAGCTCCCGCTATCCCTCCGGCAATTCCTAAGCCTCCGGCAATACCTGCCATGGCCAGGCTGGTACCAATTAACCGGCCAAAACCGCCACCGCTGCCGTTGCCTTCGAGCCGCGCTTTGCGGCGCTCCAGTTCGGAAATTTCCTGGTTAGCCCGGCGTACCTGGCGGCTATCCACGCTTATTTCGCGGGTGCGGCGTAGTTGGTCCAGCTTTTTATCTATGTCCTGAATAGACATACCCAGCCGGTTAAATTTGGCCGAAAAGCTGTTTACATTGCGTTCTAGTGAGCTAAAGGAATTTTTACCAGCCGCAGCAATTTTGCCGAACGGGCCGGAAGCCATATCCTTTATTTTTACCAAAAACTCTACTATACTAGCCACTCTTAGATTCTTTTTTTCTTATATCCAGTAATTGTTTATACATTTCTGCCCAGCGCTCATCGCTCAAAGACGAAGGATCAACGCCGGGCAGATAATAGGCAAACATGGTATCGATGTAGCCTATCCAGTTGTCATTTTCGTTTCCCGATGCTTCGTCTATAACTTTTTTAATTGGCCGTCTTTAACATTTAGCAAGTCCTTTACTTGCATGGTAGCCGCTAAGAAATAATCATCATCGTTTAAAATTTCTTCGTCGCCACCCAGCCAGATTTCTTCCAGAACCGCTTCTACCATGGCCAGTTCGCCCCCCGCACCCATGGCGGTTAAGGCGTATTTCATATCGTTGCGGTTGGGTTTGCGCAGATAGCCTTTTTTATCTTCTATCACCAATTCAAAAACCACTCCTTTGGGCTGCGCTGCTTTCCAGGCGGCAATCATTTCGGGCGTTATTTCTGCCGCTGTTTTGGGTTTCGTGTTTTCTGCCACTTAATTTTTAGCTTTAGATTTTAGGATTGAGACAAGCCCAAAAACAGGATAGGTAAATCTATTTCCATGAATTTGGCGTTTTGGTCCATACCTTTTTCAAAGGCACCAAAACTTACCCCTTTTAAAATGTCGGTTTGGGAAGGCCGGCCTACAGCGGGTTTGTAGTGCACGGTAATGATAACCAGTTGGGCGGGCACTTCGGTAATATCTTCGAAGCCGGCTTTTCTGGCGGCGGCATTCATTAAATCAAGCTGGTTTTTAAGCAGCTTCATCGAACCGTCGTATTTTTTATTGCCGTGCTGAATGCTAATAGGCTCGCTACCGGCTGCGTATACCGCTTCTTTTTCTACTTCTTTTTTATAGCGGATACCCCGGATGCCTCTGACAACACTATCAAAAACTTTTACCGACATATCGGCCCAGGCGCATTCTTGTGAGTTAAACTGCATTATTTAGCTCTCCTTATTAGTTTGCCGGATTGGAAAATCCTAGTTCTACATTTATTTCGCGCAAATAGCCTTTTGGTACCAGGCGTAATTGCACCTGGAGTTTACTACCGGCTGCTAAATTTTGCGCCGGGTTAATGTAAACTTTCGGTTCTCCGCTTATGCTGTCGCTCATGGCCAGCATCAGATTATTGATAACCACCGCTTCCAGGTGCTTAATATTCACCTCGGCAATGGCTCCTTTTTCGTCCAGGTCTACATCATCTTTCAACTCTTCGAGGTAGGTATGGTAGGCTATAACCGCAGCTTTATCAATAACCCGGCAATTCACCAAAAAGCGGTAATCATCGGCCATGGTCGTGGCCATCGGATCATCACTGATAAAGTAGCCGGCTTTTTGCGGGTAAGTAACAAAGGTTAAGAACCGGTTAGCGATTAGCGATACAATACCCGCATAATCATCTATTTTCTTATTGCCGATGTACATGGTGGTAACCGGTAAGGCACCATCTTTTACCCGGCCAATGTTGCGGTGTACCGGCGTAGAAGATACTTTACCCAGCACCAGGCCCACCGATGGGGAGCCATCGGGCAAGGTACCACCCACCACAAGGGCGGCGGCGTTGTTACTTTGGGCACCCGGATTGTACAAAGTGCTGTTGGCTACATCATGTACCCGCGCCCCGATTAAAACCCGGAAAGGCTTAAAACCATTAAAGTATTCTTGTACCAGCGTTTTGGCGTTAACCAAAGCAGCTATGGCATCACTATCAATAAATTGTGGTGTGGCTGGCACGTATTCTTCGTCCGGTTCCCGTACCACGCCTAATACTTTTATTTCGCCGGCTGCAAAATTGAGCAGCTTAACGGCGGCACCGTTTACATTGGTTTTATCCAGGATAGCAGCCAGGCTGGTAGCATTGCTCACCGCCATCACGTAAATCTTACTGCCTATAGGGGCTATGTCGTAAAATTCTTTCAAGTGCCGGTACAAATAGGGTTCCGCGGCTTCGGTAAAGCCTTGGGCCATGGCATCGACCAGCGATACAATCCGGAAAGGCATTAATAAATCGACCGCATCCGCTAAGCCGGAGCCGGTACCGATTAAACCTACTACCCGGTCGGTGGTAGTAGGAGCGCCGCCAATCTGGCCGTTGGCCAGGGTAATAGTTACACCAGGTATATTCACTTTAATTATTGTTGCGTTTCGGGATTATTTTCGGGTTCCTGGGTTAGAGCTGGCGCTTCGGCCGCTGGTACCACCGGCGCTACAGGCTTAGGAGCGGGTGCAGGTGCCGGAGCAGCTTTAGCTTTTTTAACCTTTTCTTTTTTTACCGCAGCTTTAGGCGCGGGTGGGGTTACAGTAGTTTGGTTCTCGCCGGTACCAGCATTAGTTGCTAGTTTTTCCCGCATGGCTTCTACTTGCTCAAAAACTGCCCGACTGGCGGGTGTTACTGTCTTTTCTTCCAGCGTTGGTGCGTGGGCATCGGCATGATGCTTTTCTATAAACGCCTGGCCATCGCTGGTAAAATAGAATTTATCTACTTTGGGGTGCGTGGCAAAAAGGTCTTTTAGGGTATCAGAATATTTCATTTAAAATATAATTTTAGCTTTTCTCTTTAACCACCAGATAAGCACCGCCAAAAGCAGGAGTAGCAATAGGGCCAGGCCGGCACCCAATAGAAGCCAGGTTTTCTTCGAGCCCTTGGTTTCTTTTTTTTTCTCGGTCAACGTGGCCTCTGTTTGGGTGCTTTTCTGGGTATTGGTATCGGTTGTGGTATTAAATTTTTCTGTGGTTTTAGCCGTGGGTTTGGCCAGGGCCTGGGTTTGCACCTGGTAACCCAGTAGCAAACTTCGATCGTCGAAAATGGGCCGGAAGTACATTCGAACTTTTAAGCCGCCACTTTCCATAATTACCGGCTCCGGATGGGTGCCGGCAGCGGGTATAAAACTTTGGCTTTTTAAAGTATCGCCGTAAGTAACCGTTTCGGTTTGGCGGTTTTCCTTCGTTTTAACTTTAACCGTTGCCTTTTCTTTTACTTCTACTTCGGTTTCGGTTTTAGTAGTGCTTTTGCTGGCGGCGCAACTGGTAATTAAAAAAAGCAACATTAAGCCTACCAGCGCCCACCATTTACGGGCATCAAAACTAGGGCAATCTTTATTCACCTTCGGGAAATCGCGGTGCCCCAGTACAAGGGCCTCGGGGTATTTTTCTTTCCAGTTTTTTACTACCTGGCGTAAAGCTTTATGCTGCAAAGGAGTGCGGGTATCCAGGGCCTTTTTTTGCTTATCTACCCCGCCAATGTAAGAAACATGCAAAGCCTCAGAATTATAGCCGGCCACGCCGTTGCACACTTTTTCGTCGGGTGCTAACTGAATTATTTCGCCGCTGGGCTTAATAATTTTGTGGTAGCCAGGATTTTTCCAGCCTAGTTCGTTGCGCCAGTAATTTTGGATACTTTCGACGGTAGTACTGGCCGGTGTAGCCGTGCAATGCACTACAATGTATTTGATGTTTCTCACGGAAAGAGGCTGTTAAGCTTGGTTTGTATTTTGCTAATCCAGTGGGTTTTATCTTTGCCGGAAATCACGGCCATATTTTCCAGGATAGAAGTAAGGTTTTCTACCAGAATGTGAATCGTAAAAAAGATGTGGAGCCATTCGCAAACTGCCCCGGCTATATTGCTGTCGTGGGCTTTAAAACTTTGCGAAAACACGTAAGGCACCGAAATAAGTACCAGGTAACAAGTACATTTAAATGAAAAGCGGGAAATACGGCGGCTGGTAAAATTTTCCTTTTTAACCAGTACACTGGCCGCAATACCGCTAAACAATTCAAAGAACATAATAACCAGGAAGCCCAAGAAAGCCGCGCCGCTTAGGCCGAATACCTTGTCCACAATGGTGGCGGCTATGCTGAGCCCCGCACCTACAACCGTTAAGTTGTATTTTGCACTGGGGGCGAGGCTACAAAGCCAGTCGGTGGTACTGTGGTATTCGAAGCTCTTTAGGAGCCTCAGGAAATTATCTTTCATTACTAGGAAGCAGTGTCCTGGACAATGGCTACCACGCCCGCGTTATCTTCGCGGCGGCGGCGACCACCAGCACGGAGTAAGCTAGAATAAACATCGCCGTAGAATTGCGGGTCGTTAATTTTTTCAAAGAACTTCACTTCGCCCAGGGCACGGGCTACCGCATTTTTCTGCCAGCACATAGATACGGCATGGTCAGTAGTGGCATTAGCCGAACCCAAAGCCTTAATAGCTAAAGCGCTGGAAGCTGCCGCCACATTGGTACGGTCCATAATGTTAAAGCCGTACAGCTTGCCAATTACACCGGTAGTAGCATCGGCATACTGCGAGAAGTCGCGATACTGGGTATTACTTAAGCTTTGGAAAAGCTGGTCGGCCATGTTAGAATCTAACAAAGCGTAACGGTCCGTTTTAGGGGCTTTTTGCAAATCCATGGCCAATTTGGCCTTGCGCAAATCATCGTGGGTAAATACTTTCCGGTTACCGGTAGCACCTACCAAGGTAGCGGCAGCGCCGGCACCTGTGGTGCGCAAAATATTACCGGCCGGAATGTTATTTAACCATTTCAGGATCATATCATCGCCGGCAGTTTCGGTAATTACGCCCAGGTGGTCACCCAGCACGCTATCAATTTTGTCGTAGCTTAATTCTACTTTTTCGGCATCCTGAATGTGGGTCGGGTCGGTAGAATATTCATCTAAAACGTAAACCACATCGGTATCTGACCGGCGAACGGTAGCAGCCGGAAAAGAAGTACGGTTTTTAACCACGGTAGGCAAAGCACCAGGCTGCGGGATATGCACAATTTTACCGCCGATTACTTTATCATCATCCGAAAAGGCATGTTTGATAAATAAATTATCTTTCCAGAACCGTTCCATTATGTAGCTAACCCATATTTCAGGGGTAACATCGGCCCGGAAAACATTGGGCAATACGGCCATCCGGAAAACCGGCGAAGCCAATACTACCAGGCTACCTACCGCTAGGCCAGTGGCGCTACCCGCCGAAATATTTAAGGTTTGGGCTAACACGGTACTTACCGGGCCTATGGCTAAAAACAAACCGACAACGGCGGCAAAGAATTTTAAAAGTGTTTTCATTAAATGGTTGTTAAATTTTAAAGAGGCTTTTTCAGGGTTTTTAAAAGATGTTTAAAAGGAAATTAAAAATTAGTTTTTGGGTTCGCGGCCGAATTTCTCTTTGTACTTCAGCTTAAACATTTCAGGGTTATCGGCTTTTAGTTTCTCCAGCTTACCTCCCTGGTGCAATTCATCCCAGGTTTTATCGGCCAGGTCTTCGCCGGATTTGCCGGTATTGGCGGCCAGGGTAGCGGTTACGGTTGGTGTAGCCGGCATAGCATCAATTAAATTTTTAACGTGCTCAAAATTTACCAGCGCCAAAGCGGTATAATGCGGAATTTGCCCTTTGGTAATCTTGCGGGCCGTTTCTGCCTGGCTTAGATATATTTCAATATCCTTTGTTTTAGCCGCCGTTTCCAGGTCAGTTACCTTAGTTGTCAACTCACCATTAAGGGTGGTCAGGTTTTGTTTTTCGGTGACTAAATCACCATTAAGCTTAACCAGGTTATCAATAGCGGTTAAAAACTCAACATCGGTGGCATTCTCTGTCAGGCTCAGTTTAGCAGCTAAAGCCGGTGCGCTTAATTGAATTTGTTTCATTTTAGAATTTAAATTTATTTCAGGGAGTAGGTTGTTAAGGCTGGAGTTATCCGAAAGCTTGATTAAGTTATTATCCTGGTCGTAAAGGGCCACCGCCAAGGCACCCGGATTACCCGGTATATCGGTTATGCTGGCTTCTTTCATTTTCCATTTAGTAACCGTGGCGCGAGTTTGACCAGGTACCAGGTATTTTTCTTCTTCGCTAAAAGCCAGCGGTACCGCGCCAGAACTGCAAGTGCGTAGGGTGCCGTTTTCTACCTTATGGTAGATGCTCATGGCAAAGGCATCATTATCATCAAAAAAAGGCACACCGCTAATTTCGTCGCCTTCTATTTTCAGATCATCCCAATAACCCAGCGGTAATACTTCATCCTTGGTACCTTTCCAAGCCCGCATGTGCATCCAGAGCATAACCGGGTTATTCTTAAAGTCCGCCAAGTCCGCCCCCTCAGTAAGGAGGCGGAAGCCGTAGCAGTTTAGTTGGCTGGTAGAAAGGATAAAGCGTTTAGAGCTCTTGGGCATCTGGTTTTTGTAACTTTTTCTGGTTGTAACGGTACAAACATAACCCACCCAAACGGCCCCGGAAAACGCACTTTTTTTTACCTAACTCCTTTTGTATGTTATAATAACAGTAACTGCTAGGTTGTAAAATGTGCCTGAAACCTCTATATATTAAAGGTGCATTTTTGCCTTAGTTATGGCAGAAAATCTTACAATTCAGCAAAAAAAGGAGCTAGCCAAGCTGCTTTTTACCAAAGAAAATATTACCACCCAAAAGGAGTTGGCTAGCCGCGTAGGCGTGTCAGAAAAAACCATTGGTAAGTGGATTAAAGAAGAAGACTGGGAAAAACTCAAAACTTCCTTAATCCTAACCAAAGGCGAAGAACTGGGCCGGCTCTACGACCAACTGGCCGAATTAAACGCCGCTATTACGAATAAGCCCAAAGGCCAGCGCTACGCCGATTCAAAAGAAGCCGATACCCTAGTTAAGCTTACCGCTGCTATTCGTACGCTCGAAACGGATACTAATGTGGCCGGTGTAATCCAGGTTGGTAAAGGCTTTATTTCCTGGTTGCGCGCGCTCGACCTGCCCAAAGCGCAGGAAATTACCAAGTTGCTAGACGGTTATATTAAAACTTTGCTTAAGTGAAAGTAGCAGACCGGAAAGCGCTAGGCGAATGGGAAGAATTTGCCGAAGCCATAAAAAAAGCTACCATCGTAGATTTTACAGAAAATGCCGTAGCCAAAGAAAAACGTATTAAGCGCCTGGAAGCCCACCCCGAAGAATGGTTTGTTTACTACTTTCCGAATTACGCTTACGCCGAGCCGGCCGATTTTCATAAGAAAGCTACCAAACGGGTTTTGAATAACCCGGAGTGGTACGAAGTACGGGCCTGGAGCCGGGAGCTAGCCAAAAGTACCCGCACCATGCTGGAAGTGCTGTACCTGGGCTTAACCGGTAAAAAGCGCTACGTGCTTATGATAAGCAATAGCTGGGAAAATGCCGCCCGGTTATTGGCTCCCTATAAAATTGTACTGGAAAATAACCAGCGTATTATAAACGATTACGGCACCCAGGAAAAATACGGCGATTGGGCCGATGGGGAGTTTACCACCCGCCAGGGCTTTGCTTTCCGGGCGATTGGTTACGGCACCAGCCCCAGGGGTACCCGCAAAGAAGAAGTGCGGCCCGATGTGGTTTTGGTAGATGATTTTGATACCGATGAAGATTGCCGCAACCCCGATACGGTAGATAAAAAATGGAAGTGGCTCGAAAGCGCTGCCTTTGGTACCCGCTCTATTTCGCAGCCTTTGCTGGTTATCTTTTGCGGTAACATCATTGCCGAATATTGCTGCATTACCAAAGCCATTGAAATGGCCGATCATAATGATGTGGTAAATATTCGGGATAAAAATGGTAAGTCTTCCTGGCCTACTAAAAACTCAGAAGCCGATATAGACCGGGTTTTAAGCGTTATCAGCTACGCCACCCAGCAAGGCGAATATTTTAACAACCCAATTACCCAAGGCAAGGTTTTTCCGGCACTGCATTACAAAAAAATGCAGCCAATTAAAGATTATAAGTTTCTGGTGGCTTACTGCGACCCCAGCTATAAAGCCGGTAAAAAGAACGACTTTAAAGCCATTCCACTCATAGGCAAATATAAAGATGAATACCACGCCTTACAGGTGCGTTGCGCCCAAACCACTACCGCTAACATGCTGGATTGGTTTTATGAGCTAAGTAAGTTTGTTGATAACCGGGTACCACTTTACTGCTACATAGAGTGGCCCAGTATTGATGATATGTTTAAGCTGGAGCTGCAAGCCGCCAACAAACGGCACGGTGTAACGCTCCCTTTAAAAGCCGATGAACGGGTAAAGCCCGAAAAGTTTCACCGCATCGAAAGTTCACTGGAGCCACTGAACCGCCTCGAAAAATTATGGTTTAACGAAGCCCTGAAAGACAGCGCCCACATGAAAGCTATGGAAGCCCAGTTTAAAGCTTTATCGCCCACCAGTCGCGCCCATGATGATGGACCCGATGCCGTGGAAGGTGCCGTTTTCGTCATTAACAGCAAAATCGTAAACCACGCCGCTAACCTGCTATTGGGCAAACGGCGGCCTCATTCCAAAAGATTTTAATTATGTTTTTAACCCCCGAGGAACTTAATACCCACATTTACGGCGCTATTATGGATGCCATTAGCGAAAACGATGATACCGTAGTGGAAGCCGCCATAAATGCCGCCATTGCCGAAGCCAAAAGCTACCTGACCAGGTACGATTACGAGGTGCTATTTGCGAAAGAGGAAACCGACCGGGATGCCATTTTGCTAATGTACATTAAAGATATGGCGGTTTGGCACTTCATTGTTTTAGCCAACCCCAACATAGATTACGAATCCCGCAAGGACCGGTACCAGGCCGCTATTGCCTGGTTAAATAAAATCCAGATGGGTAAAGCAGTACCCCGCGAGTGGCCACTTTTAGCCCCCGAAGAAAAAAGAAGTTATTTCCAGTACGGCAGCAATCCCCGCCGCCAAAGCCATTATTAATATTTTATGAAAAAGCATAAAGCCACCCCCAAACCGGCTAATCAAAACAATACGGCACCCACCGTAATGGTGCAAAACATTGTCGTGCGGCCCACTAACCGCAAAACCCAGGATATTGGCAGCTGGCGGCGGGCCATGCAAGCCGCCGAAGCCACTGTGCCGCGCTTCGTGGAGTTGTACGACTTATATACAGATTTAATGCTGGATGGGCATTTGCAATCAGTAGTGGCCAAACGGATAATGGCAGTTACAAATGCTGAATGGCAGTTCGTAAATAAAGATGGTGAAATTATTGATTCGGTAAACGATTTAATAGATACTCCTGAATTTGAAGAAACAGTAACTGAAATATTAAATTCTAAAATATGGGGTTACTCAATTCTGGAGTTTACCAGCTTTACTCCTGATGGGTTTAATTGCCATTTAATACCCCGCAAACACTACCGGCCACACTTAGGCATAGTGGCTTTTGAACAAACCGGCGACAATGGTATTAACATTCGGGAAGGTCTTTATTTGAGCACCATAATGGAGGTAGGAAAACCAAAAGATTTAGGTTTATTGCTTTCGGCTGCACAATATGTTATTTACAAGCGGGGCGGCTTTGGCGACTGGTCCCAGTTTGCCGAAATATTCGGGATGCCCTTTAGGAAAGGCAAATACGATGGATTTGACGAAAGCCAGCGCGTTAAGTTGGAAGAAGCCCTGGAAAATATGGGTAGCGCCGGTTACGTAGTTATCCCGCAGGGGGCCGATATTGAATTTCTGGAAAATAAAAATAACGCTGACGGCCGGGTATATAATTTCCTGATTGATGCCTGCAACAAAGAATTAAGTAAGCTTATTTTGGGCCAGACCGAAACCACCGAGAGCAGCAAAAGCTCCGGCTACGCCCAGAGCCAGACCCACGCCGAAACCGAAGCTGATATTCAGAAATCCGACCGCAAATTTGTGCGCCGTATTCTAAATAAATACTGGCTGAAAAAACTTGAAGCCAACGGTGTTAAAACCCAGGGAGGAAAATTTAAGATTAAAGGCGAAGGCGAAGAAAAAGTACCTAAGGAAAACCGGTTGAAAATGCACGTTTCTTTAGTTAGAGATTTAAACCTCCCTTATGATGATAACTTCTTTTATAAGGAATACGACATGCCCAAACCGGCCGATTACGATAAGCAAAAAGCCGAAAAGCAAAAAGCCGCCGAACTGGCCGCCCAACAACCGGCACCGCCAGTGCCCAACAATAAAGCGCCTAAAAAAGCAAAGCCCGCTAACCTAAGTGCAGATGGCGAAGAAATAGCAAGTAAAATAGAAGAAGCATCAGCCAGCTTTATTAAGCGTATTACGGGTTTTTTCGGGTAGCCCCACTTAATGTGGGGCTAACGGAACAAGTTGAAAACCTGTATCACGCCTGTGGCTGTGCCGACCTGGTAACCCTGGCTGATAATACCGACCCGGAAGCCGAAAGCGTAATAACCCAAATGCTGGAGGCCATTTACAAGGGTGCTTTAGTGGCCGGCCAGATTGATGCTGGTTATTATAACTACGTGGCTAAAAAGTTAAGCCAAAGCGTAGCCGAAGGTTTAAACGGTACCACCTTTGGCGCCGACGACTACCGCAATACTTTAAAAGCTTACCTCGACCAGAATATTTATGCTTTCTCCGGAGCAAAATCTTTAGCCGCGCTCCAGGAATACCGCGCCCTGCTGACCGACGAAAAAAATGAGTTACGCAGCTTCGAGCAATTTAAAAAAGCCGTAGCCGAAAAGCACGAAATTAAAAGCATACCACACCTGGAGGCAGAGCAAAAGAACGCGGTAGCTAATGCCCAAATGGCGGAGAAATGGGAAAGCCTTAAAAACTTTGGCACTTTAGAAATAAGAACAGCCGGCGACCATCGCGTAAGGCCGGAACATGCCGCTTTAGATGGGTTAATCATTAAAAAAGGCGATACTATATTATCTACCCTGTGGCCTCCCTTCGATTTTGGTTGTCGTTGCAACGTGGTACCAGGTGCCAGCACCGATGCACCAACCGAGCAAGCGCAACTACTGGCCAAAGTAAAAGCAGCCAATATAAAGCCTTACTTTAAAAATAATGCCGGCCTTGATAAAGTAGTTTTCGCCGATGGGCACCCATATTTTAAGGCAGTGCCCAAGGAGCTGGATGCTGTTAAAAACTATAATCTCAAATCGGTGGCCACCATTTACGACATGGAAGATTTACCCGTTTACACCCCGCTACCCGACAAAGAAGCGGCTTATACCTGGTGGCGAAACATAGCCGGCGAAAACCGGGCGGCTTTTAACCTGAAAAGTGTAGATGGTATAGAAATTAACTTTTCTAATCAGTTCCGGAACCATGTTCTGGAAGAAAACCAGGATAAGCGGCACCGCTTTTTACCGCAGTTAATGGAAGTGGTTAAAAATCCGGATGAGGTTTGGGCAAATCGGGAAAGAGGCAAACTACAAACTACTTACATTAAATATTACCAGAATTACCCGATTATTTTAGGAGTAGAAGAAACAAGAGCCGTAACGCTTTACGAAGTACAAAAGGGTGGTAAGCTTAATGAAAAAGCTTTAAATAATATGCGGCGGGGTATCCTGAAGTACAAAAAATAAACCGTTGTAGCGGTGCCAGGTAGGATGATTAGGCCCCCCAGCGCTCAACGGTTTATTACTTATTATGTTCCTTACAAATTTACTTCAAATAAATTGAATAGTCAAGATTTTATACGGCTCAGCCAAAAGCAGGTTAGCCAAATAAACAACTACATTACCAACCAGGCCCCGGTAATGGTAACCGCCAAAGTGTACCGGTTTATAGATGGGAATTTCCGGGCACAGGGTTGGCAAGGTGCTAGCTTTGTGGCCTGGAAAAAGAATAACCGTAATGGTACCATTTTAATAAAAACCGGGGCTTTGCGCCGGAGCATGAACCACGCCAACGCTGGGCCCGGAGCGGTTAAGTTTTATAGCAACTTAAAATATGCTGGCATCCATAACCGGGGTGGTACCATTACCGGCAACGCACAGGTAAAAGCCCACGAGCGCCGCCGCTTTATACGCGACGAAGTATCGGCACCCGGAGCCCGCAAAGAAAAATGGGTTAAAACCCAAACCGGCATAAGCAAAGTAAGAGCCCACACCCGCAGCTTAAATATAACCATGCCGCAGCGGCAGTTTGCCCCTTATGAGGGCTCCGAAAGCCCGGTTATGAATAACGCCATCACCCGCGAACTAGAACGCGACATTTTAAAAATCTTAAACACTTAAAGCTAATGTCTTCAATAACAGATGTGTGCAAACACCGCTTTGTAATGTATAAATCTGAAAGTTATACCGAAGAAGCTACCTACCATGGTATCAAAGCCGTGATTGTTAATTATTTTTACTGCGAGTATTGCTTAGAAATGCGCGAAAAAGAGAAAAGCCAAACTTTTAGCTACCGCGAACGCGAAAATTTACCAAGCTGGGCAAAAACCATTACTAATGTCCGTCACTAATGAATAGCATTTTAGCCAACATTTTCTTAATTGTACAGGAGCGCATCCACGCCAAGGTACCCGAAATTAGATGGATTGATCAGGATTGGGGCCAATTGGAATTTTACCAGGGAAAGCCGCCCGTATCATTCCCGTGCGTGCTCTTAGATTTTGTCGATGCTGATTACAGCGATACCGGCGAAAATATCCAACTATGTGAGTTTATACTGGAAGTGCGGTTAGCCGTAACGGCTTATACCCAGGCTTCGCATGTGCTTTCGCAGCACCATAAAGAATTGGCTTTGGAGTTTTATAACCTGGAGCACCGCATTAACAATGCTTTACACGGCTGGTGCGATTCGCAGTACTTTACGCCCCTGAGCCGGAAAAAAGCGGTAACCGAACGCCGGGAAGATACCCTCCGGGTAAGGCCCTTGCGGTATGCTGCCGGCTTCACCGATTTTACCGCCGTAGCTGTGTCGGTAAGCAACGTTGCCCGCCCGGAGCTGGAATTGAAATTAACGGATGTGCCTAATTAGATTGCCAGGAAAATTGCGGAAAGGCTTTTTTAAGGGTAGTGGTATCTGTTTTTTTAGCTACCAGTTCTTTTAATAAGGGTTGGCGGTCGTTAAGGCGTTGTACAATAACCAAAGAAGTAATAAAAAATTCTTCTTCCAAACTGGCCAGGCAATCATCGTAACGCCGCCGCAATATTTGAGCGTGAAAATAATACCTATAAGCCAAAGCATCATCGCGCCGCGAAAGGTGTACATTTCTTTGACCTTTACGGGTAGATTCTATTTTTACAGACTGTGGTAATAAATTGGTGTAAAGTGTTTGCAGGCCGCGCATATAGGATTAATAGCAACCAAATATACATTAAAGGTTCCAAATATTACAAAAAAATTATACAATAAAAAAGCCCCGTTGTTAGCGGGGCTTTTTTTATGAATATAACAAGTTACTTAATGTTCGGTGTGCGGCTTCGGCTTCTTCTTTTTTATAGTATGTAAGCTTAATCATTTGCCCGCCTACGTGTATTCCAACCCGGTGTTTATTTATTACCCTGGCAGTATCAGAGGTTATACTAATAGAAGTAATTTTAGAGGGTGCCACACTAAAAATGGCGGCTTTCGAATCGCCCCAATCAAATTCGTTGTCTTTAATTATTAACCTTTTATTGGTTAATACCATAGAATCTATGGAAGAAGCACCCCAGGCCATTTCTTGAATTTCTTCACCTGGTAAAAGCAATGCCTCAAAAGCTTTATGCGCTTTGGCCTCAGTTGTTTTTAATGAATCAAATAGTCCCATCTTTATCTTTAGTTTTTGTTTTAAATATAAATTAAATACCCTTTAAAAAATCATTACTTACTTTTTTAATTACCGTAACCAGGCCCTGCAATTCGGTATCCGTAAATTCGGCAAATGGCTTTTTAAACTTGGTGCGCGTAAGGCAAAAATTGTTTAAATGCGCCATATCTACATTACCATCTTTTACCCAGTGCATTTCGCGGCATTTGCTGTAGATTAACCGAATCATGT
Organism: Adhaeribacter sp.; assembly: GCF_057359045.1. Classification (NCBI taxonomy): domain Bacteria; kingdom Pseudomonadati; phylum Bacteroidota; class Cytophagia; order Cytophagales; family Hymenobacteraceae; genus Adhaeribacter; species Adhaeribacter sp. The sequence continues at coordinate 24,409 of NZ_JBMQUD010000087.1, read as the reverse complement.
TGCCCCGTTTGGTTTGGGTGGGCTCCTGGCCGGCTTGCTTTTGTAACCAGGTAATTAACTTAAAAGCTTCGGGCTGGTACAATTCGCTAATGTGCTCGGTGCGGCCCTCAGAATAAACTTTGGCTACGTCCTGGCGGGTTTCTTTTAAACCGGCTTTGTGCAGCAAGGTGCTTACCAGGCCAACTTGCTTAGAAGAAATGTATTTCATTTTTAAATAAACATTAAAGGATTGTTTACTGAATCTGAGAAATCCATGGTTTCTATTAAAGGGCGAACCGGTTTTAACTTTGTAAGGTCCAGTGTTGCCTGAATAAAGCCATACCTATTTCGTGTTTTTTTAAACCTTCTTCTAAAAGCAAGAGGAAATTTATCTTTTAATTCTTGCAAAACTTTTTCCCTAAATGGCTCACTAGTGTCTGTCGTTATTAGGGTTAACTGCTTTTCTCTTTCCTTCTTTTCTATTATAAGCTTTACCAAATGTCTTCTTAAATCATTAATCATTCTTTCCGCATTTTCCTTCTGACTATTATAAGCTTTTGAATCCATAAACTCATCTATAACATCGTAGGCTAAAATATCCGGGTCATTCGTGAAATACCATTCTAAAGGCTTATGCTTAAAAACATTCTGATAAATCGGCGAAAAAACAATATCTAGTGGGGTTAATTGCTCAGCGAAATACATTTATTACTTGTTTAAGCGGCTCCAGTCGTTATCATAAAAATCTTTTTTCAGGTAATTTTCCGGGTCTGCCTGGGCACGAAAACCGGTACGTTGGAGGTAAGATTTATAAGCATCAATGCTATTGAGCACCTTTAGCTTTTTGGCATCGCTCAGGCGCTCCCACATGGGTTCGCAGCGCTTTTTATTTATCTTTTTGTTGTATTTGTTCCAGAAAACATCAAAGCTTAAATCTTCGGGTAGTTCTTCTATTTTGCACTTGGCTTTTTGAGCAAATAGAGCTATTTGGCTTTCATGCCGTGGAAAACGCTCGGGCGTAACTGGTTCAACCATCCAAGCGACTGCGTGTTCCGGTATGTCGGTGTTGTTATCGTAAAGCACTAGATTACCTTCATCCGAATACCCCAAAGTTATGCTGCCAGTAAATCTATCATCAGTTAACACGTATCTTTTCATAGGCTAAAAGTAAAAATCTGTCCAATGAATAATTTGCCCACCTTCCAAAGGTTCTTCTTCTTCCCAATAGGCTTTAAAATCAGCCAAATCTTTAAAACCATCTAATTTTGCTAGGGTCGCCAATAAATTGTAATCAAGAAATTTACCGTCAACAAAAACAACTAATTTTTTCACACCGCCTTTAAATTCAAAATGTAGATTTATATTTTGAGTGCGGATGCACTTGCTTAAATGAGGCATACCTTTGTTAAACTGGTCGTAATTTTTAGTGCGGGTACCGGTGGCCATGTGGATGGTCATACCGGCCCGCCAACGCTGACCCCTGCGAATAGAAAACTTCTTTGTACCGGCCAGAATAGGCTCTTTAAATCGCGGTTTAAATCCTAATACCATAGCTTCTATTGAAATAATTCTACTTGTTTACAACCGGCTAAAACTTCGGCCACCAGCTTATCTACTTTTTCTTCGCGGGCATTTGCTATAGTTAAAGCCGAACTACTCCGGCTACTGTAATATTGATTTTGTGCCTCCCGCATTTCAGCCACTTTTTGGGCTAATTCTCTTAATGGGGAACTATTTTGTTGCTGAATATTTTCCATGTCTATTCCCCTTCTAATTCTTCGTTCACACACTCCAGCCGCCCTTCTAAATCTGAAATTACAATTTCCAGAAATTCTTTATAGTCTTGTTGAGAAAGCGGCGCTACCATATTATCAAACACTCGCATTAATTCTTGATGTAATTTTTCCATCTTTGTAATTGTTTTACTGTTTTTTATATTTATTAAACCGGCAGCGGGTACCAACCACTGCCGGCTTTTTTTTAGGCTTTAGCTGGTGTTACAAAAAAATTATCTTTTTGCTCCACGGTAATACCCAGCTTTTCTAATTCTACCGGCAGCTTACCAATAAGCTTGCAACCACTTATTACTTTTTTAGAATCTACTTTTTCCTCTATGGCATCGGGTAGCTGTTTTTTAATAAGCTTTTTAAAAGCATCTAAATCGGTTTCGGGCTTAAAAATAAGTTTACCCATATCTAAGCGCCAGCCAATGGTGCCGGCCTCCAGCTTAAGGGTTTTCTTACCTTTAAATTCGTGGGTGTTATTTTCGGCGAAAATATTAAGCTCCGCCTCCAGCTTGGTTAGCTGTGGCTCCAGCGCCTCCAGCTCCTGGGCATGTTCTTCGTGTATGGCCGCAATCCTGGTTTTTTTATCCTGCTCAATTTCGACCTTACGGGCGGCTAAAGCAGCATAATTATACATGTCTTGCTGGGCTTTTTGAAGCGCGGTAACTTTGGCTACTTTGGATTTTGCAATTGTCATAAAAAAAGCGTTTTAAAAGGTTTAGAAATGGTTTTTAAATTAATTTTTGGTAAAGCTTGTTAAGGGGTTCTATTAAGCCGGGCGGCATCGAAAAATTAACTTCGTGCTCGGCACGTTTTACAATGGTCCAGAAAACGTAGGCTTCGGTAAGGGTAAATTGTAAGCGCCACTGGTTATCTATTACCAGGTGGGGTAAATTGGTGTAAAGGGTATCGAGCAGGGCCAGGCCGGCGCGGGCCTCGGCGGTAACCAGGTTAAGCTGCCGGTTTTCGTAAATGCAACCGGCAACGTATTTGTGTACTTTATCCAGCAGTAGCAATAAATCTTCGAACTGCACCCGGGTTAAGGTTAAACAGAGATTACCCGCTTTGGTAATCTTTAAAGTTTTATCTTTAGATTTTTGCGAGTTCATATACTTTTTGTTTACACAGTTCATATTTTATTTTAAAGGGTTTATCGTATTTTAGCCAGGCATCCAGTTGTTTAAGGTTGTATATTATGGTGCTGCGGTCGCGGTTAAACAGTTGTGCTATTTGACTATAATTATAATCCTGGTTTCGTAGGAGCTGATAAACTATACTGCGGGCCTCTACAAAAGGGCGGCGGCGATTATCTCCTAACATATCGTAGGTGCGTATTTTAAATTCTTGGGCTACAATGCGTAGCATAGCCTCAAATTCTATCTGGTTCGTTTCCATTTTCTATTATTTTGGCTTGTAATACAGATTCGCCATCCATGAGCATTACCTCCAGGCGGCTCCAGAAGCTTTTAACCAGCAACTCGTTTTGCAGCAGGTTTTCGGGAGCGTTCAGCCTCTCGTAAATGGCTTCGGTTAATAATATTTCATCGTAGGCCTGCACATCGCGGCTAAACCACTGGTTGCGCCACCAGCCCCAATACATACCGCTGTGGTGGGTAAGCAATTGGCGGTCACGTTCCGTCAAGTGGGTAGCTTCTTCTAAAAAAGCGCACCCGGTTTCGAACTGAAATAAATTAAACTGTTCTTCGGTCCAGTGAATGCGGTCGCAAATGAGCGCTTTCATGGTTTGCATCATCAGCGATACTTCGCGCACGTGCGGCACCTTCTGTTTTTTATTCGTTTTGCCCATGGTATAAAGCTGCTTTTTCTTCGTTTATAATTATTTTACCTCCGGGGCAGCGGCCACTTACGGTGCAGGCCAGGCCCTCTACGTGTACAATTATTTTTGCCAGTTTGCGGCAAAGTTTAGCGGTGGCGGTATAGGGTTCGCCCCGTTCTTCGTGGGCCAGAAAAATAAAAAGGCAATCGGGGTGCGCTTTTAACAATGCCCGGAAGGCACCGTTTTTAAGTTCATCGGCATAAATGGTAATGTTATCTACAAACACGATGCGAGCCGATTTGCGCTTGCTCAGGTAGGCGCTTAATTCTTCCAGGGGTTCGTACTCCAAAAAGTTTAAGCCTCTTTTATTGGGCTGTATTTGGGCACGGGCACAAGCATCTACAAAAGCTTTGCCGGTACCTTCTTCGGCCGAGATATACAGCACTTTTTCAAAGTTGCTTAAGTAATCGGCCAGTTTTAAAGCAAACCAGGTTTTACCATTCTTTTCGGCTCCCCAAATAATCCAGGCCCCGTGCTTTTCGGGTTCGCCCATTATGGGCAACCACTCGCCATTAAAGGCGAAGGTTTTATGTTTTTTATCGTAAAGGTTTTTTATACTCAGTGTTCTATTCATGTTGCTTTCCTTTCTGTAGCCAGGCTATGGCTGCTTCAATATTTTGCCGTATTTCCCGGCATTTGGCGCAATTGTCGGTGCTATTGTGGTTGTTATCATCTAAATCTGGCCTAAAAAGCAACACCTTGCCGCAAACAGATTCGATGCCTAAGAAGTAATGCGCCTTCCGGTAATTAGCCGGAAAAAACCAGCCTTTGGGAGTGTCGGGGCTTTGGTATTTGGCCAACTGGTTAATATTTATAATTAGCTGCTGCATAGCTTTAGCTATTTAAGATTAACAAACTTTCGGCCCGGCGTAACCCCCCAATTTGGCCGCTGCTGTCTTGGGTAAGGCAGCGTTTTACAATGGTATCTAGCTTGCTTTTATCGGGCATGTTTACCGTAAGCACATCGCTAATAAGCTTGCGGTAAAAGTTTATGCGCTCTTGCCGGTCGGTGGGAACAGTGGTGGTATAGCGCTCAGAATAGCGGCTAAAGATTTCGCGGTAACCAACTTTTTTATTCCGGATGCCCTTATCAATTTTTTCGCGCAAGCCTTCGGCTCCCATCAGGTACCAGCCACAAATATTTTCAGTCGCATTCCAAAGCTCTTTTAGTTCCAGAAAAGCGGGATAATCCAAATCGCCGGCTTCATCAATAATTAAAATGGGTTTATCCAGCGAATGAAGAAATTCTAAGTAGTATTTTATGTTGGCTAATACTTCGGCGTATTTTCCATTATGATCGACCCCAATTGTTTTAGCAATTAGGCGGATAAAGAGCTGCTTGGTTTTGGCCTGGCTGGCATCAACGTAAAAGCAATTTCTTCGGGTACGGGCCAGGTATTTGGCAGAGTAAGTTTTACCGATGCCGCAATCATCTACACAAATTTTGCCTTTAGAATGTTGTTGGCAGAAAATTATATCTTCTTCGATGGTGGTAAAAACATCGGTTCGGGCCATTTTCCATTTGCGCTCAGCAAGGCTCACACCCAGTTCGCGGCCCAGGTTCAACCATTGGGCATCGCGCAGCAAACCTTCTAATTCGCCGCTTTTCAGCCGGCTAAAAACAGCATTGTTAATGCTCCATTGTTTGGCAAAGGCGCTATCGCTGCCATCAAAATTTTTGCGCACTTCAATTAGGGCGGCAACCACTTTTGTCTTAAATTCGTTTGTTATCTGTAGCATAGGATAATAGATTATTTTAGGTGGCTGTAGCGGGAACTACAGCCATTTTTTATTGATTATTTTGAGTTTATTGAAAATCTAGCAGTTGTCATATCAAAGCCTAGTTCATTAAGTTTTAGCAAGACAACCCTAAAATCAGTATTGATTATGTCTAGCACCTCACTCTGTTTATCTTGGCTTAAGAAATTTCTTTCACCTACTTTTGTTTGAAAACCAGCCTCTCCGGAGTAATCCACGTAGCCTTGTAAGGGCTTTTTTGTCTTGAAATAAAGCTTTGCCATTTTCTATTGATTTGTTTGTTCTGTTTGTTGGGTTGGGGGTACTATGGTTAAGCTAATACCTAATTGTTGCGAGGCCATTGCTTCTAATTCGCTTAAAAGCTCGGCGGTAACTTCCTGCTGTTGTACCCTGTTTTCGTCGATATTAATGGTTGCCGATAATTGCGGGCGTTTAAAAAGCGTATTTGGAATATTTAATTTTAGATGTATTACAATCTCGTTGCTTTCTAAACTGGGCGGGTTGGTAGTAAGCTTGGTACCACCGGTAGAGCTTACGACTAAGTATTTTGTTATTAGCATAGGGCTTAATTTTGCAGATGTTCGTTATTTGAATAATCTTCCCAATCAGAAATTACATCTTTACCCGACAGGTTTGCACCACACTTGGGGCACCAGGTTTCTACCCCTGTACCTTTGCATTCTGAACAAGGAACCTCCTCTTCACCCTGATAAAAATTAATAGGATCATCATCATATTCATCGAACCAACCTTCATCGCAAAAACTTGCACAGGGGCGACTATGGATAACATTGTGCCCGCATTTTGGGCATTCACCATCGTTTATGTCGTAATCTTCCATCGTATTTTATTTTTCAGGTTAAAATCTGTCTTTAATGGACCGTACAAAGCTTTGTGCCGGTAGCTCGAAGCTGTCTATTTCCGGGGCTTCTTCTAAAATTTCGGGCTCCTGCACACTGGCCACTTCCACGGCCTGGCGTAACCCCGGCATAACAAAAGTTTTCTTTACCGCTGGTTTGTTTTCGATAAGGGTAAGCGGCTCCAGGGCGGCTTTTTGGCGGCGGGCATAACCCTCTATGGTGGCCACGTACTTGCTCATTATTTCGCGGTTAGCTAAATCTTGCGAGGTTTGCTCAATGCGGGCCCGGTTGTAGGTTGGTTTGGCCACGGCTTCGCAGATGTATTGGGTACCCTGGAAAATCAGCGCTTTTAACACCTGGCCTTCGTTGTCGTCGAGCCAGTAAATATCAATTTCCTGGCCTTCTACCTGCTTCATTAGGTTTATCAGCTTATCGCCGGTGCAAACCTGGCCAGCATCGCCTAACAAAAACTCTCTGCGCTGCAACCGTATAATACCCACATTGCAACTGGTACTGGTTTTGTAACCGATGTAAGGCAAAAAGCTTTGGTAATTGGTGGGCTTTAAATTGGGGTTTTGCATTTCGCAAAAAACCTCCCACCGGCTCAGGTGCGGGTGCTGGCTATGCGGCATGTTATTCCAGGTTTCTATATCCTGCAAACAACCTTCTACAATTTCGGAATAAGGCAACGTAGGTACTTTTTCGGAGCCGGCCTGGTTACTTTCCGACCGGGCAAACGGCCGGGCTAACCAGCCTTCGCGCTTTTTCTCCAGGCCGTAGCGGAGCGGCTTAAAATAAGCTTCTATGCGCTTACCACGGGCGTTATTGGCCTCGATGCGTACATGCTGGAACATAGCGCCTTCGCGCAGGAAAGAAGAAACAAAAGAACTGTTTAAGCTCATTTCGGCCTCCAGTTCAGCCGGCAGGTTCATACCCCAGGCCGCGTAATTCCGGACCAATTGGCGGTAAAACTCTACAATTAAGCCTTCTTTGTCGCGGCCATAAACCCAGCAGGTAAAAGCTTCGCTGCCCAGGTCTATGCCGTTATAAAACCAAATGCGCCGCCCATCGGTACTTTGGAAAGGCGGCTGCCTATCATCAATCGAAATAATACTACCTGCGTATTTGGGTTTATCTAAGCTGTGGTAAGGCTTAAATAATTGCATCAGCTTTTGGCGGTCGCCAGAGCGGGCCGCATACGTGCCAATTTTGTTACCCCACTGGGCCATGTAATTGGTAACCGTAACCGCACTTAGCTTTTTAAATTCTTTGGGGTTATACAGTTCACCGGTGGCGCTGTTTATTACTTCCAGGTAGCCGCCCAAAAACGCATCATAAGAGCGGTGCACTTCGGTGGCGGTAGGCTTGGTTTTATCTTTGCCAAACATGCTGTTTAACAAAGCCAGGGTATTATCGGTAACTTTTCGCGAATTACTGTTTTTGTGTTTGGCCGAAACCAGGCTGCTATAACCGGTGCTTTCAAAAGCTTTTAAAGCTTCTTTAAACCGCTTATCACTTTCGGGCAGCGTATGGGTAACACCGTGTTTTGCCTTTAAAGTGCGGTTAAAACTAATAGCATCGGCGCAAAGCGTGGCCGTTATTCCCACCAGGCTACCGCCTTTGGTTCGGCGCTCGGTTTCGCGGGCAGCGCGTAGCTCCAGTATGGCTTTTAATACGCTGGCATTGGTTATATAGCGTTCCTGGTATTCGGCATCCAGGTAGGTGCCATCCGCAAACTGGTAAGCCGCGTAAAACCGTACAGCCTCCCCATCTACGTGGTAAAATTTTTCCAGAATATGGCCCACTTTGCGCGGATCGCCTAAAGCATTCTGAATGTGGGCCGGCAGGCTATCAAAAGAAATAAGAAGCTGCCGGCCATTACCACCTAGTTGCACTCGTTTCATACCGTACGGCTTATCGTGGTAGCGTTGTAATGTTGTTTTTAAATTGTTCCAGGTGTACCAGATGGGTACCAACTCTTCTTTTGTAACTACCAGTATGTTATTCCACTCGTACGGCATAGGATTTGGGAAATTTGGGAGTGATACTTGGTTACTTATTAAGCTCTTGTTCGAGCTTCGGGATAACATTAGCCCCTTTGTAATGCCCGTTAATGGTTTCACTTAGGGTTTGCCGGCTAACCCCAATGGCTTTAGCCAATTGTGTTACAGATCGCCCGGACATTGCTACTCTACCTCTCCACACGAGATTTTCCCCGTATTTTACTTTGGTTTCTAGTGCTGTCATTTGTAATTGATTACATTTGTAAATACTTACGCAAATAATGTGAATTAGATTCACATTTCAAAATTTATTTGTGAATAAAAAACACAATGGTAGCAATTAGCGCAAATATTAAATATCTGAGAACCGAGGCCGGGCTTAGTCAGGAAGAACTTGGTAAGCTTCTGGGTTTAAACCGGGATAATATTGCTTCTTATGAGCGGGGAGCAGAGCCCAAAATCGGTATACTTGTTAGAATTGCTACCCATTTTAAAGTGAGTATAGACGACTTAGTTAATAAGGAACTTCCACTGAATACAGATACAAAACCAGCTAATTACCCAGTGCCTAAACTAGATAATCCTACTTTAGAAGAGCCTTTTACCCCTTTTTTATTCATCCAGAAGGATGGTGTACCCTTGGTAGGCGCAGAAGCAATTGCCGGTTTAGCTAATCATAAATTCAGTATAGAGGAAAAGGACATACAAGAAAGATACGTGGTACCTGACTTCGAGAATATAGATTTTATGATCCGTGTAAAGGGTAGCAGCATGTACCCTAAATATAACAGTGGCGATGTAGTAGCCTGCCGTATATTAAAAGAGCGCACATTTATTCAATGGAATAAAGTACACGTAATTGCCACCAAAGAACAGGGTATTTTAATAAAAAGACTGCGCAAAGGCCCTGATAAAGACTTGGTTACTGCCGTTAGCGATAACAAAGATTACGATCCTTTTGATATTCCCTGGAATGAAATTACCAGTATAGCTTTGGTTGTAGGCGTTATTCGCCTGGAGTAAATTAAAAGCCTGAATATTCCTGCACACATAACTTTTTTAAGCGCATTATCTCACAATTAGAACTAATCTAATATAAATCAGCGCCTTATACCAGAAGTTAATTAATATCTTATTGTCCTAAAGGGTACCCAATCCTAATTTATTTGCTCTTTTATTGTGTTTTTAAATCACTAAACCCTATTGTATGTGTATTTAATTCACATATATTTGTATACCCAACTGTATACCCAACTGTATACCCAACTTTTTAAACGCTATTTATAGGCATAAAAAAGCCCTGTTTAAAACCAGCACTAGCGGCATTAAACAGGGCATAGAAAATTAGAATAATCAACTTGTAAAAGCTTTATTAAGGCTATTTACAAGGGTTTTAGCAATATTTAGTTACATTGTACCGGTCAATAGAATTAAAAGCGCCACAATGGAAGCAAATGGCGTAAAAGATGGAAGCAAAATGGAAGCAAACCGAACTTTTGGACAAATCGTTTTCATTAGGACGCAAGGCCAAAAAACACAAAAAATGCACCATACGCATCAGAAACGCACAAAATTCGCACTTTTTTTGTTCTTGTTTATTGGACAGTTCGTTTTATCCCCCTTACTAAACCGCTTTTTATTTTATTAAAAAATAAATTTTAGAATTACAGGGTTAACCTTTCTACAACCTATTACCGCTATAATCAAAGTCCAGCCTGATTAGTTATACTTAAAAAAAATCCTATCCAATTATCAATGCCTATCCAAGAAGCAGATATTTCTATATCTATAAACATCTCTTAAGTAATTCTTTTCGGCGGTTAAAGTTATAAAACTTGTACCTCTTTGCTTTATCTATGGCTTGGATTTAATTCGGCAGGATATTAAAATTTGCCGGGCTGCTTAATTAAATATTAAGTCAATAGCCACAAAATAATAGTAACAGGTAAAGTTTTGGAGCAAAAAACGGCAAGATAAAGCGGTTGCAACTCGGAAACGTTCTCGGAAACGTTCTCGCACTTTTAATAGCCCAAACACTCTAAATTGTCTCTTATTATCGGTAGGTTTGGTATAACGGGTGCTTGGCTTTGTAAAATGATACAGCAAAGTGCTGGTAGTAAATATTTTATCGGCTCAATTACTTTAACTATAAAGGCAAAGCATCATGAAGAATAATCGGAGAGAGTTTCTAAAATTATCGGGTTTGGCGGGTGCGGGTATATTAGCTGGCTGCGCTACTCCGGCTTTAGCCAACGTAAATTCTGGCACCACTACCCAAAATTTACAAGCCGCCCGGCAACGGTTTAATATGTGCGGCTACGCCGCGCCCCGCTTAGATAAAGTCCGGATAGGCTTTATTGGTTTAGGTAATCGCGGACCGGCCGCTGTTACCCGCATGAGCAAAATTGAAGGCGTGGAGATTGTAGCTTTATGCGATTTGCGCCCGGAAAAAGTAGAAGCTGCCCGTAAACGGCTGGAAAATACCCCGCATAAACCTACTTTATACAGCGGGGATGAAAACGAGTGGAAAAAAGTATGCGAGCGAAAAGATGTTGATTTAATTTATATTGCCACACCCTGGCACCTGCATACACCCATGGCGGTATTTGCCATGAAAAGCGGCAAGCACGCCGCCTCAGAAGTACCGGTTGCCGTAACCGTAGAAGAATGCTGGCAGTTGGTAGAAACTTCTGAAAGCACCCGCCGGCACTGCATGATTCTGGAAAATTGCTGTTACGATTTTTTTGAACTCCTCACCTTAAACATGGCGCGGCAAGGTTTCTTCGGCGAAATTATACACGGCGAAGGTGCTTATATCCACGATTTATTAGAAGGCAATTTCTCGAAAACGAAATATTCTAATATGTGGCGTTTAAAGCAAAACATGCGCAATGGCAATTTATATCCTACGCACGGGTTAGGCCCCGTGGCGCAGGCCATGAATATTAACCGCGGCGATAAAATGGATTACTTGGTGTCGGTGGCTAGCAACGATTTTATGATGGCTCCCCTGGCCAAAGAACTGGCGGCTAAAGATAAATTTTACCAGGAATTTGCAGATAAGTCTTTCCGGGGCAATATGAATACCACCACCATCCGGACGAGTAAAGGCCGCACCATTATGTTGCAGCACGATGTTACCTCACCGCGCCCGTATTCGCGTATTCATTTATTAAGCGGTACCAAAGGAGCTGCCCAAAAGTATCCATTACCGGGCCGGATTGCCACCAGCCACGAAGGTTGGCTTTCCGACGCCGAATTTAATGCCTTGGAAGAGCGGTTTAAACCACCCATTGTAGCAAAGATTGGCGAAATGGCGAAGCAGGTAGGTGGCCACGGTGGCATGGATTTCTTAATGGATTGGCGCCTGATAGATTGTTTGCGGAATGGCCTGCCCTTGGATATGGACGTATACGATGCTGCCTCCTGGAGTGTAATTGGCCCTTTGAGCGAAAAATCAGTAAAAAACCGGTCAAACTCCGTAGATATTCCGGATTTTACCTCGGGCTCCTGGAAAACGAATCAGCCGGTAGATGTTACATTGGCCAAAGGTGGCAACACCAAAGTAGTTAAAATATAGCCGGTGGGCGCAAGGCTGTCCGGTAAAACCAAGTAAACAGTAAAGAATAACATTAATAAAAATAATTCATAAGATGGAAATAAACGTACTGAAAAATCCGGGCGAACTGGGTAAATCAGCAGGAAGCGCTGCGGCCGAATTAATACGGGAATTTATTGCTAACCAAGGCTATGCCAATGTAATATTGGCCACCGGCACGAGCCAGTTCGAAACCTTAAACCAGCTTGTAGCTGAGCAGGATATTGATTGGGGAAAAGTAACCATGTTCCACCTGGATGAATACATTGGTTTACCGGATACGGCCAAAGCCAGCTTCCGGAAATATTTAAAAGAACGGTTTTTAGATAAAGTACCGACCTTAAAAGCGGCTTATTTGGTAAACGGCGAAAATGACCCCGAGGCCGAATGTGCGCGTTTAGGAGATTTAATTAGTTCAAACCCAATAGATGTGGCACTGGTAGGAGTTGGCGAAAACGGCCATTTGGCTTTTAACGATCCGCCAGCCGATTTTGACACCGAAAGACCTTATCTGATTGTAGACCTGGACCAACAATGCCGGCAGCAGCAATTTAACGAAGGCTGGTTCAATTCTATCGAGGAGGTACCCCAAAGAGCCATTAGCATGTCGGTTAAACAAATACTTAAAGCCAAACACATTATTTGCTCTGTGCCCGACCAACGCAAAGCCGAAGCGGTTAAAAACAGTTTGGAACAACCGGTAAGTAACTTATACCCAGCCAGTATTTTACAATTACATCCTAATTGTAGTTTTTATTTAGACGAAGCTTCGGCCTCTTTGCTTTCAGAAGAAGTTTTAGCTAAATAGGCAAGCGCTTAAATATTTTTGTAAATTAATTTTGCATCTAAAAGAAGAAGGCCACTTTAGTAGTGGCCTTCTTCTTTTAGATTTTATCGCTCGCCAGGAGCCATAAATTTAAAATTTATTCTTCTAAGAAATCTAAATCGCGGTTGTGGGTTTCCGGAATGGTAAGCGTAGAATATAAACCAATAATAAAACAAATAACCCCCACCATAGCGCCAGCTTCAATAACCGAAAAAGACCCTTTAAAAAACAAGTATAAAGTTGTCATGCCCACTACGGTGCCCCGCACCATGTTCGGAATAGTGGTAGCCGCAGTAGCTCTTAAATTGGTACCAAACTGCTCGGCGCCAATAGTAACAAACATGGCCCAGTAACCAATACCTATGCCCAGAAAAAGCATTAAGGCATAGAACATAAAAGAGGTTTTTACGCCGCCAAAAAAGTAAACTACTGTAAGCAGCAAGGTAGAAACCATTAAAACCAAAACTGCTTTTTTCCGGGATTTTAAAGCATGACTAATAAACCCGCTGGCTAAATCGCCGATAGATAGGCCAACATAGCACCACATAATAGATAAGCCGGGTTTAATGGGCTCAGCAATGCCCATAGCAGCGCCAAATTCATTACTAAAAGTAGCCAGAATACCAATTACAAACCAGGTTGGCAAACCAATACCTACGCATTTCAGGTAACGAACTAAACGGCTTTTATTTGTAAACAAAGAGAAAAAATTACCCCGTTGCACATGCTTTTGCGATTTAACGTTTTCAAAAACGCCGGATTCGAAAACGCCAATGCGGAGTAAAAGCAAGGTTATGCCCATACCACCACCTACAAAATAGGCGGTGCGCCAATCAAAAAACTCAACGGTAAAATAAGCAACTACCGCCCCCAGTAAACCAATACCGGCAACCAAAGACGTACCAATGGCACGCAAATGCTTGGGTAATATTTCGGAAACCAAAGTAATACCGGCACCTAATTCGCCGGCCAGGCCCACGCCCGCAATAAAGCGTAAAAGCTTATAAATAGTTGGGTCTTGCACAAAGCCGCAGGCAATATTGGCCAGCGAGTAAGTTAAGATAGACCCAAACAGCACCGATAAACGCCCTTTTTTATCACCCAAAACACCCCACAAAATGCCGCCCAATAATAACCCGGTCATTTGCCAGTTCAGAATGCTGGTACCAACTTCCGAAATCTGCGCTTCGGAAAGGCCTAAAGATTGTAAACTGGGCAACCGCACAATACCAAAAAGCAAGAGATCATAAATATCTACAAAATACCCCAAGGCCGCTACAATAACGGGTATGCTAAATAAAGTACCAAGGGTGGAGGTGGGTTTACTGGTCAGGATCGGGTTGCTCATAAGTAAGGTTTAAGATGCTGTAATTCTATTTATATGGTTAAAGTTGAAATTCTATTTGGGTAGTAGCAGGTGGTAATTACATTAAATCTTAACAGAACATTGTAGCAGATAGACTTCTTAATCTATCTTAATAAAAAGAGTAAAATCGGACGTAAAACTTCTTGGTATTATTAGCAAAAAAACAACTGATAAATTTATACTGAAAAATAAATTCAAATTTTCTTTAAATTAAAATTGAAAGGCATGATTAATATTTCAACCTGAATAAATCAGGACTTAATTTATTCAAAAATTATTGGCAAATTATTTTCTAAGCGAACAACGTTTTTAGATTGAATTGCCTGCCAATTTTATCGGTAAGTACTCATAATTATCTTTCATATGGATAAATAATATATCAGCTAAAATTCAACCCTATTCTAAAGATTTGTCGCGGGTAGTTTTGGTTCTAGCTACTGTAAAGTAATAAACCGGAATACCCAGCAGCACAATAATTAATCCGGGCCAGGTAAACTTGGGTTTATACATAATTAGCAGCACACAAAATACAAACGCGAGCAATATATAAACCAAAGGTAAAAACGGGTAGCCAAACGCTTTGTATGGCCTAGGCGCATCGGGGCGTTTAAACCGCAGAATAAAAATACCCACAATGGTTAGCAGGTAAAAACCAACTACCACAAAAGAAATCATATCCAGCAATTCGCCGTACCGGCCACTTAAACTCCAGGCACACGCCAGCAAGCACTGCAGCCACAAAGCCACCGCCGGAACTGCATTTTTATTTAAAGTACCTACTTGTTTAAAGAAGAGCTTATCTTGGGCCATGGAATGGTAAACCCGGGCTCCTGCCAATATTAAGCCATTGTCGCAGCCAAACGTCGAGATCATGATCATGAGCGCAATAATAATGGTGCCACCGGAGCCAAATATAATGTGTGAAGCAACTACGGCCACCCGGTCTTTCTCGGCAAAAGCAATATCCGAAAGTGGTAAAACCGCCAGGTACATCACATTGGTAATGGTGTAAATAACGGTTACAATCAGGGTACCTAAAAATAAACTTAACCCAATGTTGCGCTGCGGGTTTTTTACTTCGCCGGCAATAAAAGTAACGTTGTTCCAGGCATCGCTGCTAAAGATAGAACCCACCATGGCCGCGGCAATGGCGCCCAGGGCAGCTAACGGTAAATAATTGTCGCCAAAGTTGCCGGGGTTTAGCAAAGGCCGCATTTGCCAGGCGTTTTGCCAGTTAGCTTCCCATACCGCTGTTTTAAAAGCGAGTAAACCAAAAACAATTAAGCCAAATAAGCTCAATAACTTGGTTATGGTAAAAGTAGTCTGGATAATTTTGCCGCTTTTTACGCCCCGTGTATTTATATAGGTTAGCAATACAATAACCACTATTGATAGCAATTGGGCCGAGGAAATGCGCAGAAAACCCAGATCCAGCAAAATTAAATCTTCGCTAAACTGGGGTAATAGGTAAGCGGTAAATTTGGCAAAGGCTACGGCTACGGCGGCAATGGTAGCCGTTTGGATTACCGTAAAAAAACTCCAGCCGTACAAAAAACCTATTAATGGGTTGTACGCTTCTTTTAAATAAACATATTGGCCACCGGCTTTCGGAAACATGGCACTTAATTCGCCGTAACTCAAAGCCGCAGTTAAGGTCATAAAACCAGTAATTACCCAAACTGCCAGCAACCACCCCGAACTGCCCACATTGCGCATAATATCGGCACTCACAATAAATATTCCGGAACCAATCATGCTGCCGGCTACTACCATGGTGGCATCTATCAGACCCAGAGTAGGTTTGTAAAAGTTTTTATCCATAAATTTTTAATATCTACTTTAATTGCCGGCCACAATCTTAACCCGTGCCGGAACAGAGGGCTGCTTAGGTAAAGGTTTAGGCTTAAATATTGTTTGGGCAGTAAATAAATATAAAAGGTGTTTAAAACAGAAAATTATTTAAAACAGAAGCGTTAAGATTGTGCCGAGTAATATATCCTTAAAAAATTATTTTACCGCCATTACAAGCCGTTCATTATAAATATTTTCTGGTTATTATTTATAAATGCAATGAGCCCTAAGCCAAAGTCGGCTACTCTTTAAATTAAATTTTTAACTTAAAAAGATAAGAACGAAGAACCAGCCTTTTTTAAAATAGAAGCAAAAGAACTCAACAATATTTTTACTTTTGAGCCAGAATATTCCTGATTCATACATTCAGGCGCAAAAAAAGAAGCGATTAAACCAATTAAAACAAATAATTATGGCAAAAAAACAAATCAAACATCCGGATAAAGCAGACCAAAATTTTTCGACAGGTGCCTTTTCGGACGGAGTAGTAGTAGATAATTTATTATTTGTAAGTGGTCAGGGGCCCGTTGATTTTAAAACCAGCCAATTTGTACTGGGCACCATTGAAGAAGAAACCCATTTAACGCTGCACAATATAAAACGGATTTGCGAAGCCGCCGGCTGTTCTTTAGATGATGTTGTGAAATGTACCGTTCATTTAAGCGACATTAACGATTTTGGCCGCTATAATGTGGTGTACGCTTCTTATTTCCCGAACATTAAACCGGCCCGTACCACCGTACAATCGGTTTTAGGTAATAATATTAAAGTAGAAATAGATGCCATCGTCCGGATTCCGGATGCTAAATAAATAATATTATTAGGTAAGGGTAAGGCAATGCCTGTTACCTGGGTTATAAATAAATTTATCTTATGGATTTAACAAATATCCAACCCGCTGCTGTGCCCGTAGGCCTGGTGGGGTTGGGGCTGATGGGCTGTAGTATTACCACTTGTTTGTTAATGGCAGGCCACCCGGTAATTGCCGTAGCACCTATTCCGGTAGACTTAGAAACGGCCCAACCGCGCATTCTCGAACACCTTACTAAATCAAAAGAAGAGGGTTTAACCCGTTTGTCGCCGGAAGATCATTTAAAAAACCTTACCCTTACCCAAGATTATTCTTTACTAAAAGATTGCCAACTGGTAATTGAATGCACCATCGAAAATTTAGAAATAAAAAAGACGGTGTATGGCAAAATAGAAGCAGTGGTACCCGCCGGCACCATAATTACCAGCAATACCTCGGCCATACCCATTAGTATTTTACAAAAGCAAACCCAGTTACCTAATCGCTTTTTGGGTTTACATTGGGCCGAACCCTCGCACACTACCCGGTTCTTGGAAATTATTTGCGGCGATTTAAGTGACTTAACACTAGCTGAGTGGCTCTACGCTTTATCGCACAAATGGGGAAAAGAGGCTACTTTGGTCCGGAAGGATATCCGGGGTTTTATTACCAACCGGCTAAATTACGCCATGTACCGCGAAGCCTTTTACCTGGTAGAAAACGGCTATGCCACCATCGAAGACATTGACCGGGCCTGCCGCAATAATCCGGGTTACTGGATGACCTTGGTGGGGGTTTTCCGGTGGATGGATTTGACCGGTGTACCGGCGTACCACACTGTAATGCAGGATTTATTTCCAACGCTAAATAACCAAACCACGGGTCCTAAACTAATCGACGATGTGGTAAAAGCCGGAGGCAAAGGGGTATTAAATGCGCAGGGTTTTTACGATTATACGCCCGAACAAGCCCAAATGTGGAAAGAAACCTTTGAAGAATTTAGTTACGAAATCAGACGGTTGGCTTTAAAATACCCGGTTGATATTGTTGACAAAAAACTAGCGGCCCAAAAAGAAAATTCAAACGAAAATTAACCCATGACCGATAAGCCTCTTTTTATATTTGATGCCCACCTGGATTTGAGCATGAACGCCATTGAATGGAACCGGGATTTACGGAAACCAGTTATGGCAATCAGGGAGCGGGAAACCGGTTTAACCGATAAGCCCGACCGGGGCAAAGGTACCGTAGCTTTACCCGAGCTGCGCCAGGGCAATATTGGTTTGGTAGTGGCTACCCAAATTGCGCGCTACGTTGATAAAACCAATAATTTACCGGGTTGGCATTCGCCGGAAATTGCCTGGGGCATTACGCAGGCGCAACTAGCCTGGTACCGTGCTTTAGAAGAGCAAGGCGAACTGGTGCAAATAACTGATCTGACTGGGTTAAATTCTCATTTAGATTTGTGGCTGAACAATGCGGCTCCGGCAACATCTAAACCCATTGGGTATATTTTAAGCCTGGAAGGCGCCGATTCGCTGGTAAATATCTCTTACTTGTACCAAGCGTATGCTTATGGCTTACGTGCCTGCGGCCCCGCCCATTATGGTCCCGGCCGTTATGCACCCGGCACCGGTTTAAGCGGTGGCTTAACCCCCTTTGGCCGCGAATTGCTGCAAGAGATGGACAACCTCCACATGATTCTGGATGTAACCCACCTCACCGACGAAGGCTTTACCGAAGCAACCGATTTATTTAAAGGACCCGTTTGGGCCAGCCACCATAACTGCCGCAGCCTGGTAAATAACCAGCGCCAGCTTACCGACGACCAAATAAAAATACTAATACAGCGTGGAGCGGTTATTGGCGGTGTTTTAGATACCTGGATGCTGGCCAACGATTGGGTAAGAGGCGTAGATACGCCCCAACAAAGAGGCGTAAACCTGGAAAAATTAATTGATCATTACGACCATATCTGCCAATTAGCAGGTAATAGCCGGCACATTGCCATTGGCAGCGATCTGGATGGCGGCTATGGCACCGAACAATCGCCGTACGATTTAGATACGATTGCCGATTTGCAAAACCTAGCTGGTTTGTTAGCCCGGCGCGGTTACACCACCGAAGACATCGAAAATATTTTTCATAAAAACTGGCTGCGCTTTTTACAAACAGCCTGGAATTAAATAATTATTTGCTTCATGAAATTATATACAGACCAAGTAGCCGTTATAACCGGCGCCGCTTCTGGTTTAGGAAAAGCCATTGCGCAAAAACTGGCGCAAGAAGGGGTTAAATTGGCCTTGTTGGATTTGAATGCCGAAAAACTTACTGCCGAGGCCAAGCAGTTACCAGCTTCCACTAAGATTTACCCGGTAAATATTACCAACGAGCAGGAGGTTAAAAATATCATTAGTCAAGTTGCTGCTGATTTTGGCACCATTGATATTTTAGTTAACAGCGCCGGCATTACGGGTGCTACAAATATTAAAAGCCACGAAACCGAGACTGATAATATCCGGCAGGTTTTTGATATAAATTACTTTGGCTCTTATTTTACTTCTAAATACGTTTTGCCTTTTATGCTCGCGCAAAACTACGGCCGGGTGTTGCACATTGCTTCTATTGCGGGTAAAGAAGGCAATGCCGGCATGTTAGCTTATTCGGCTTCTAAAGCGGCCGTTATTGCCATGACCAAAGTACAAGGCAAAGAGTACGCCGAAACCGGTATTACGGTAAATGCCTTAGCGCCCGCGGTAATTCGTACGCCATTGGTAGACGCCATGCCCGACCAGCAGGTAACCTACATGACCGATAAAATTCCGGCTAAACGCTGCGGCACCCTCGAAGAAGTAGCTAATTTAGTGGCCTATATTGTTTCGCCGCAGAACAGCTTTACGACCGCCTTTACCTTCGACTTATCGGGTGGCCGGGCTACTTACTAATTTGTGGTAAAGCATTAAGTTAAGGCCAATACAATATTAGCAATCAATATATTAAATAATGAAGCTGTTTAGTATAAGTGAAAAAGCGAAAAATCCACTGCCATTGGTGGTGTTATCACCGCCAATCCATAAGCCTTTGCCTTTTTCTTTCCTAGTCCACTACGGCCAGAGTTAAATTATTTGCCAATCTTGATTTACGAAACAGGTTTAATGTATAGGTGTAATCAAAGGTCAATAATTCACCAATTTGCCTATCGCTTAGTAGGTGAATTATTGTTTTCCAGATTGAAATTAGCTTAGCTGAAGTGGACTTTTAGTTATAATATTTACCAGAATATTATTTCCGCTGTTGTTTAAAAACAAAAACGCCTTTTTTATTCGCGATTATAATATCCTTTAATTTATCCTGGTTAATATCCTGTACCAGTACGTGCACACCTACGCCAGAAGCGTTGTCTATTTCGTGCGGCACCCAGGTAGGGTTTTTACCGGGCTTTAACTCAAACCAGTACAACACCGGCGGTTCTAGCTCACCGGGGTCTTTACCCATGTGGCCAAAATATCTTTTACCAGTAATTAAATCGGGGTAGCCATCATCGTTCATGTCCTGCATTTCCAGGCCGTGGGTTTGAGCAAATTGTTCAGAAATAATATGCCGGTTCCACTGCACCGTGCCCTGCTCGTTGCGAGTTTGCTCGTACCACCAAATGCCTAATTTGTGCGCCGACGAAGAAACCACATCCTGGTCGCCGTCCTGGTCAAAATCGTAGGTATACATTTGGGCGCAGGGTTCTCCCAGGTTTGCCGCATGAAAAGTCCAGTCGGATTGTAAGCGGTTAACCGGGGCTTCCCACCAACCTTCTTTAATGATTACATCGGCGCGACCGTCGCGGTTAATATCACCAAAGCCCAAGCCGTGCGAGAAGGGCTCCGAGCCGGGGCTTTTTTCCTGGCTAATGGTAAATTTTTGCCAGTTTAAATTGTCGCGCGATACCGGGGCCTTAAACCAGTTCATTTGCCCGTTCGCCGAATTACCGCCTAATAAATCCATTTTGCCGTCGCCGTCTACATCGGCAAAACCCGCCGATTCGTTGCCAACTGCATCGTGTATTTTATGCTCAGTCCAGTGCCCGCCTTTTTTCTGCGGATTTTCGTACCAAACGGCCTCTTTGCCCGGAAAACCAATCCGGACAAAATCTACCCAACCATCCAGGTTTACATCCATGGCGTGGCTTACAAATGCATTGCTGTAGCCTTTGTCGTAGTAAAAAGTTTGGGGTTGGGTAATTTCGTGTTTATTCCAGGTGGGCGCTTCAAACCAATAAGCACCAGCCAACACATCGGTTTTGCCGTCGCGGTTTACATCGCCCACGGCTACGCCTTCGGCTATAAAAACATCAGTTAAGATTTCTTTCGTAAAAGTTATTTCGCTGCCCGATACGCCATTTTTACCGGGCTTATTATTTCCCGACGAAACACAACCTGCAGCCGCAATACTCAAGAATAAAAATACCTGAACCGGCCAGGCTTGCTTTTTTACTAGATTATCTAAAAGCGCAGGTAGTTTGTAGAGCATGTTATCAGATAGAGGTGAATAGAAGTATAATCTTTTAGAATTTTAAACAGCAAATGCTTTAATGCTATTTCGAAATTTATAAAACGGCTAAAACCACTGAACTTGCTGGGTGCTTTCACCAGAAATTAACCTGACAGAAGCTTAGGAAAGATACAACATCGATCCGTGAATACCCGGCTACCTTTTAGGTTCTGTTGTAGGGTGTATTGTTTTTTACTTTTTTGTCTTCTATAATGAGTATAATTTTGACCAATCTTCTCTAAGTTTGTTATCCTCATAGATATTAATTCCTTCATAACTTTTTCCGTCAGGAAAGAGCTGAACTCCTTTTTCGTTATGATTAATTCTTAAAGCCCATTTAAAATCATCAGATGGATTTACAGGTTCAAATTTCAGAACACTTCCTGGTTGAACTATAAAAACAAAAGCTTCAGGTTCCAATTGTATTTCAATTGAATCATCCTCCTTCCAACTAACAAATTCAATTGACTTATCCATTTTCAATTTTCAAATTATTCTTCAATACAGTACAACGTACTTGTATAAAAGGAGGCGAGGTCGTCGGCCAATGATGCCGTCTACACAATAGTGGCAGAAGTAGTATTTTACTATTAATTCTTCTCTTCTCGTTTAAGCACTTCTCCGATTAATCTATATTTGATTGTGCTTCCTTTCTCTTCTGGATTCCAACCGTTACTTAATGCTTGTGAAATAAATGAAGCTGCATCTTCTGGCTTGACAACTTTCAAAGTCAATCCTGAAACATAAGGAAATTCCACCCAAAAACGGTTAATGTCAGATTGAACGCATACTTCTATTTTTCTTCCGCTATTCTCCTCACTTTCGGCAATAAATTTTATAAAATGGGAATAGGGGGAAATCTTCCATCTAAATTTTCTTCCAGCACATTCAATAAGGCGGGTGTTTTTCTTTCTGATAGCCATAGGACGAAACAGATAATCCTTATGTTTATGTTTTGATTTTTTTTGCCAACGGGCCGCTGCTAGTGCACGTTTTAATGTGCTTTAGTTTGTGTTGGCAGTTGTAAGTTCTATTTTAAAGTATCTGGTGGCGGAGTCTGGATTAAATTTGCAGTGTATTTAAAAGAATATGTTGTATCCACTTTGTTCCTCATGCTGTAGGAGCGTTTCAAAATAAATTGCCCTAAACTAGCTATCACATTTTTATGCTTATTCCCTACGATTTCCGTCTTTAAATTATTGCTATCAAAGTTAACACTAATCAGATACCAGCTACAATCCTGACAATTTCCTGTATATAATGAATCAGGTTTGTTATCCTTTAGTTTACTTATGAAATAATTTAGAGAATCAGTGGATTCGTGGCTTAATGTATCGCAGTAGCATTTTATAGATTCAATTTTGTTGATGATTTTATAATCGCATTTCCTTACAATATTATTCGAGTCTATATTTAGGCTGAATCCATATTCCCAGCCATTACTATAGGACAGGTCTATAGAATCGAATATTGGCCTTGCATTATTCCGAACACAACCTAATAAACTAGCAATAATTAAAAATAGGAAAAGATGTTTTTTCATTCTTATTGCTGCCAACTACTTAATAACCGTAATTACTTTCTAGCCTACAAAAATAAAGTTAGCCAAATATACTTTCAAACTAACTTTATTTAGAGGTAATATAAATCTAACTGCTGCAGAAAATATTCTATTTAGATTCCAGCAAATTTTGAATTAAAGCTGATGCTTCGTGATGCTGGTGGTTGTGTTCGGTTTTTTGTAGGCGTTGTTGCAGGCTTTGCAAAGCTTTCTCCGCTGCCGGCGTTTTCATCTCTCCCAGCCGCTTAATGGTATAATTTAAGATAGGGGCAACTTTGGCGTTCAGGGCCAAATCGGTAGCCCGGTTTATATCTGTCGGGATGACTGGCTCATAAGCGTACCAAAGCATTAAAGGCAAATTATGATCGTCTTTGTCTGCGCTGTGCTGCATCAGGGCTTCCAGGGTTTCCCAGCGTTTTTCCGGGGCCGTCCGCTGCAAAGCCGAGGCCAGGTACAAGCGTACCACCGCCGCGTTATCGGTTTTCGCCAGCGCGGCAAAACGTTTCAGGGCAGCATCCGACAGGTTTTTGTCTTCTGCCAGTAACTGAATAGCCCAACTCCGGATATAATCGCTTTCATAGTTTAATAAATTCAGCAGCTCTTTTTCGTTCAGTCCTTTAGTAACATGCAAGGCCCATAAAGCTCGCAGCTTGCGGGTAACATCCGGGTTTTCGGCTAATATTTTTTTCAGGGCTTTGTGTACTTTTTTGTTCGGGCCGCGCTCCTGTAAAATCAACCGGGCCGTGCGTACATACCATTCGTTTTTATGCAATTGGTATTTCACCAAATCCATATCCGATGCCTTGGATAAATCTACTTTCGTATATTTATCGGTTTCGTGGCCTATTTTAAAGATGCGGCCCATGGTTTTCTGGTGCACATCGGGGTTGGAGCTGTGGCACTGGTTTTTATCGTACCAATCTATGGCGTACACCGAGCCGCTGCCATCGTACCGGAAATTCAGCCACTGCGACCAGCTATCGTTGGTAAGTAAAAAATCCGGGTCGTGGCTAACCGAATAACCCGAACCTTTGCGGTTGAGTTTATCTACGTTTACCCGCGCGCCGTGTATATTATTCATGTAAATGCGGTTGCGGTATTCCTGAGGCCAGTTTTCGTTGCCTAAATAGATCATGGCTCCCGCGTGGGCGTGGCCGCCGCCTTTGGCATCGGAGCGGTTGTTGCCGGCGTGCGGGCCCCGGTCGCCGATCCAATGCACGTGGTCGCCGGATTGTTTAATATCGTTGTAGGTGTAGGGGTTAAAATGCTGGCCGGCCTGCCGGTGGTAGCGCGCGCCCTGAATCATGTGAAACATGTGCGGAATAACGCAAACCGTTACAAAGGCGTGGCCATAGTCGTTCCAATCAATTCCCCAGGGGTTACTGGTACCTTCGGAGAATAACTCAAACTTTTTAGAGGTGGGGTGGTAGCGCCATACCCCGGCGTTTAATTTAGTGCGTTGGTTATCTGGAGTGCCCGGTGCGCCTACGTTGGAGTGCGTAAATACGCCGTGCGTGCCGTAGAGCCAGCCATCGGGTCCCCACCGGAAATTATTCAGTATTTCGTGGGTATCGTTAATGCCCCAGCCATCCAGCACTACCTGGGCCGGACCGGCCGGTTTATTGCCGGATTTATCTATTGGAATAAATAAAAG